>JASHWY010000027.1 GCA_030043835.1 Thermoplasmata archaeon | reverse complement strand
ACCTTCCGCGTTCCGGCGACCTTCGCCTCCACCAGCCCCACCTCGTCGCCGCGTCGGGCGACGAGGTCGAAGTAGTCGCTCGCGTCCGGGTTCGGGTACACCCGATAGCCCTGGGTCGTGAGGAACGTCGCGGCGGCGGCCACCACCTCCGTCTCGCGCAGTCGCGGTCTTCGCGGCGTTGCGCGGTCGCTCACGCGCCCGTCCGCAGGAACCAGCGGTCGAGGCGGGAGCGCGGGATCGCCAGCACGATCGGTCGGCCGTGCGGGCACGAGTAGGCCGGCTCGGGCAGCGCGTGGAGGGCCGCGAGCACCCGGGCGAACTCTTCGGCGTCCACCACGTCGCCTCCGCGGAGCGCGGCGTGACAGGCGACTGTCGCCGCTCGTCGCTCCTCGAGACCGTCCGGGAGTGTGGGCCGCCCGCCCGCGGCGAGTTCGTCCAGCAGCTCGCGCAGGGCCTCCGGTCGGGCCGACCGGCCCCGGTACGCGGGTACCGAGCGCACGAGCACGGTCTCGGGGCCGAACGGGTCGACGTCGAACCCCGCCGCTCGCACGGTCTCGCCGTGGGCGGTTAGGGCGGTGCGCTGGGCGCCCGTTAAGCGGATCGTGAGTGGATCGACGAGCGTCTGGCGGGCGAGCGTGCCGTTGCGCCGAAGGGTGTCGTAGACGACCCGCTCGCTCGCGGCGTGCTGGTCGATGAGGAGGAGGTCGCCTTCGGCCGTCGCGACCCAGTAGAGGGCTTCGAGGCACCCCAAGAGCGTGAGGGCGGGATGCCCGGCGACCGCCTTCACCGAGCGCGCCGTGGGTTCCGTAGGGTGAGTCTCGAGCGTCCGTTGCACCCCCGGCGCCCCTCGAACGACCGCGAGCGACTCGGGGGCGAGCCGGCCACGGTCGTGCGAGGGCGGGCGGGAGCGCACCGGTCGTTCGAGCTCTCCCACGTCGGCGACCTGGGGCTGGACGAGCAACGCCTCCCGCACGCGATCACGGAGCGCGTCGGTGAGCTCGCGCTCCCGAACGAAGCGCACCTCTCGCTTCGTCGGGTGGACGTTCACGTCGACGCGATCGGACTCGATCGTGAGATGAACGACTCCGACCGGGTAGCGGGTTCGCGGGAGGACATCGCCGAAGGCGAGGCGTACGGCAACGGCGATCGGTCGCGACTCGATCGAGCGTCCGTTCACCGAGACAAAGAGCCTCCGCGACGTCGGGGCGGAGAGGGCGGGCCGGCCGAGCACGCCCCGGACGCGGCCCCCGGGGATCCCGGCATCGACCTCGAAGAAGGCGTGAAGTAGCTCGGGGCCGAGCACACGAGCCGCCGCGTCCAAGAGCGTGGGGCTCGTTGGATAGTTCGCGATCTCCTTCCCTTCGGACTCCACACGGAGCCCTACCGTAGGACGCGCGAGATAGAGCCTCTCGACCGTCTGGACGATGGCGACTTGTTCGGCGGCGGGGCTTTTCAAGAACTTCCGGCGGGCCGGCGTGCGGAAGAAGAGATCGCGTACCTCGACGGTCGTGCCGACGGATCGGGGGGCGACGAACGGCTTCCCGACCGTCCCTCCGGTCACCGAGATTCCCTTCGCCTCCTCCCGATCGGGAGGCCGCGAGAGGAGGCGAAACCGAGAGACCGTCGCGATCGAGGCGAGCGCTTCGCCGCGGAAGCCGAGCGAGTCGATCCGTTCGATCGGCCCCGTCGGCTCGAGCTTGTTCGTAGCGTGGCGTTCGACGGCGAGCGCGACCTCGTCGGGAGGGATCCCGGTCCCGTCGTCGCTCACCTCGATCCGGTCGAGGCCGCCGTCCTCGAGCCGGATCGTGACCGAGGCCGCTCCCGCGTCGACCGCGTTCTCGATGAGCTCCTTCACGACCGACGCCGGTTGCTCGACGACCTCGCCGGCCGCGATCCGTTCGACGACCGACGGGTCCAACCGGCGGATGGGGCGACGTACGGCGGCGAGGTCGCTCACGGGCCTCCCGATCCGGCGCCCAGCTGCGTCCGCGCCTTGAGCGCCTTCAGGGTATCGAGGGCCTCTTCGGGCGTGAGCCGCTCCGGGTCGAGCCGCTCGATGTCGAGGCGGAGAGCATCGCCCCCGGAGGCGTCGCCCGGAATCAGCACCGCCTGGGTATACCGGGTTCCTCGGGACCGACCTCGGGCGGGTGCCGGCAGCGCGATGCCGGCGGTCTCGAGACGCTTCAGGAGCCGGCCCGCCTCCTTGAGGACGTCCTCCGGAACGCCCGCGAGCCTCGCCACGTGGACCCCGTAGCTTCGGTCCGTGCTCCCCGGAACGAGGCGATGGAGAAAGACGATTCCCTCCGGGTCCTCCCGCACGGCGAAGTGCGCGTTCCGGGCCGCGGCGAGCCCCTCCACGAGTTCGGTCAGCTGGTGGTAGTGGGTTGCGAGGACCGTCCGGGAACGTGTGGTGTCGTGGAGGTGGCGCAAGGTCGACCACGCGATCGCGAGGCCGTCGAAGGTGCTGGTGCCGCGACCGACCTCGTCGAGCAGAACGAGCGACCGTTCGTCGGCGGCCCGGAGGATCTCCGCGACCTCGGTCATCTCGACCATGAAGCTCGATTTTCCTCGGCCGATCTCGTCGGTGAACCCCATGCGGGTGAAGAGTTGGGTGACGAGGCCGATCCGCGCGAATCGCGCGGGCACGTTCGAGCCGGCCTGGGCCAGCACGACGAGGAGGCCGACCTGGCGCATGTACGTCGACTTTCCCGACATGTTGGGGCCGGTAAGGACGAGGAGGCGTTGAGACGCTGCGTCGAGCTCGGTGTCGTTCGGCACGAACGCCGCCCCGAGTTGTCGCTCGAGCACCGGGTGTCGACCGTCACGGATCCGAAGGGCGGTCGAGTCGTCCACGGTCGGACGCACATAGCCACGGGTCTGGGCGAGGTGCGCAAAACCGGCGAGCGTATCCACCTCGCCCACCGCTCGCGCCATCCGGTGGATCGCCGGGACATGCCGGTCGATCTCGGTGAGGAATCGCTCCCAGTGTTCCGCCTCCGCAGCCCGGACACCCTCCTGGGCCTCGAGGATCTCCCGCTCGAGCTCCTCCAGGCGATCCGACGAGAACCGCTCGGCCTGCGCGACGGTCTGGCGGCGGCGATAGTCGGGGGGGACCCGAGCGAGGTGAGGCTTCGTGACCTCGATGTAGTAGCCGAAGACCTGGTTGTAGCCGATCTTGAGCGTGCGGATCCCGCTCCGGTCCTGCTCGGATCGCTCGAGCTCGTTCAAGGACTTAAGCGCGGAGCGCTCGCGCTCCACCCAGCGGTCGACCTCGGGGAGATACCCGGGACGAAAGAGGGGTCCGCCGTCGCTGGTCGGGCTCAGCGCTTCCGGCAGGGCTCGCTCGAGGAGCGAAACGAGCTCGGTGGGGGGATCGAGCTCTCGATGGAGGAGCTCCAATCGAGGGGGAAGGGGAAAGCGGGCGAGCAGCGCACGGACCCGTTGGGTCGCCTTGAGGGCGCCCCGCAGGACTCCAAGCTCGCCGGGACGCGTCCGACGTCCTGCGATGCGCGACGCGATGCGCGCGAGGTCCGCGACCTCGTGGAGCGCGCCTCGGAGTTCTTCGAGCGCGGCGCCGCGCGCCCGCAGCCCCTCTACGGCGTCCTGGCGCTCGGCGATGGCCGCCACGTTCGCGAGGGGGTTCGCGAGCCAGAAGGCGAGGGTCCGACGACCGGGGGCGGTGACGGTCTCGTCGAGATGCTCGAGCAGCGTCGGTCCCTTCGGATCGTCCGGGTTCATCGGACGGAGGATCTCGAGGTGGCGGAGCGTCTTCGCGTCGAGGATGAGCCGACGCCCTCCCGAGCCCCGCTCGACGAGAGCCAGGTACGGGAGGATGCGGGGTTGCGTCGCCCGAAGATAGGCACCTAGCCGTCGTCCGGCCTCGACCACCTCGGCCGTCGCGCCCGGCGTTGACGGAAACGTAGCCGGGAGCTCACCCTCCGCGAGCGGGGAAGGGGCCCGCTCAAGACGGGCCGAAGGGAAGTCCCGATGAAGGGCGGCAAGGAGTGGAGCGCTCCCCCCGGCCTCGGGAACGTGCCAGAGAATCTCTCGAGGACGGAACGGGGCGATCGCAGAGAGGAGCCCTTCCGTCCCCGCCCCATCCGCGAGGCCCTGATAGAACTCCCCGGTGGTGATGTCGACAGCGGCGAACGCGCCCGGACCCAGAGCTCGATCGACGAGGCACGCGAGGAAGCTATGGTCCGGGCCTCCCAAGATGCGGTCCTCGACGACCGTTCCGGGCGTGACGACGCGTGTGACCTCACGACGGACGAGCCCCTTCGCGAACCGTGCGTCCTCGACCTGGTCGCACAGCGCGACCTTGTACCCCTTCCCCACGAGGCGCGCGAGGTACGTCTCGACCGCGTGGTGCGGGACGCCGGCCATGGGGGTCCGATCTCCTCGGGAATCCGGGGCGCGGGCTGTGAGCACGACATCGAGCTCCCGCGAGAGCAGCCGGGCGTCGTCCCCGAACGTCTCAAAGAAGTCGCCCACCCGGAACAGGACGAGGTGCCCCGGGTACCGCGCCTTGACCCCTTCGTACTGCTCGAGGAGCGGGGTCGCCGTTTGAGCTTCCGACATCGGTCGCGCCGCCGAGCGGCCGGCGGGATATAATCCGGAGGTCCTTGGGCGGACGCTGAGGGGGAGATTCGAACTCCCGAGGCGAGAACGCCACCAGCTCTCAAGGCTGGCGCCTTACCGGACTAGGCTACCTCAGCGCAACGCCGTAAGCGGAGAAGGCAGGAATAAACCCTCCCTCCGGGCGGGGCCGGCCTACCTCGTGAATCGCCTCTTGGGTACGTCACTTTCCACGCGCATCGGTGGGAGCGCTCGGCGAAGCTGGAAGCATGCTCGCTCTTCGGGCTCCACCCTTTCGGTCCCCCCCAAGTCCCAGCAGCGCAATGACCGAACCGACCACGGCAGCGAGGACAAGGATTCCGGGGCTCGTCGGGAGCCACAGGATCGAGGTCAGGGCGAGGTGGTTAGCGTGGTTAAGTTGGATGAGGAAGCCCGGACCGACGGCATAGGTCGCGTACGTGCCGAAGATCCGGTCGTTCAGCGGGGCGTACGCCGCGCTCGCCGAGGGCCCATCTCCGTAGTCCTCAATCGCACTGACCGTCTCGAGCTTAGAGAGGTTGAGCGTGATGAGCGCGGCGGTGGAAAGAAGGTACGCGTCGCCATGGGCCGGGTCGATCAGCACCTGGTTGACCTCGTTCGGTTCGACGCAGACAAGGATGCAGTTCGGAATCGAAATGTTGGCCTCGAGTGCGTAGGTCGTGGCGTTGAAGATCAGGAGCGCGCTCGGCTCGAACGTAGACGCGAACAGCTGATCCGTCGCCGGGTCTACGGCGAGGGACACGGCCGTGGAGGGGAGAGGGAGGGAGGCAGTCACGATTCCGTCCGCGGGATTGACGGTCAACAGTCGGTCGGTCGAAGAGGGAACGATGAGCTGGTCCGTCGCAGGGTCGAAGACCAGCGTGTAGAAGTTGTAGGGAACCGAGGCGAGGAAGGACGCGCCCGTCACATTCCTCACGTTGAGGATCGTGTCGTTCGTCGGGTCGATCGTGGCCAAGGCGTTCCCGTTCGCTCCCGCGTAAATCATACCGTTGGTCGAGTCATAGGCCATCGAGAAGGCTCGGAACGGCATCGAAATGTTCGTCACGATCGACTCCGTCTGGTAATTGACGACGAGAAAGGATCCCGAGGCGTACGTCGTGCTGTTGACGCAAGGCACGAAGAGATCCACGCCCCTTCCGTCATAGAACGGCAGCAGGGGGGAACAGGCCAACGATAACGGAGAGGAGCGTTCGAGGCTACCGGGATTGAATTCCAGCAACGCGTTCGTTCCGCCCATCGAGGTCTCGACTTCCGTGAGGACCACGACATTCGCGGCCGGTAGGTACGCCACCGCTTCCGGATCGGCGCAAGGCTCGAAGGGGTAGGGGGAGGGACAGTACGTATCCCAATAGGGAGTCGCCGTCACGTTCTGAACGTGGGAAATCGTGACCAGCCCGCCTCCAAACCCCCAGGCGCCCGAGGTGCCCACGGGACCACCCGATGAGGGGGTGCTTCCCGCCGGAGGAAAGACGAGAATAACGACGGGCAGAACGGCCAGCAGCACGGCGATCCAGAGCGCCCAGAATCGAGCGGGAGAATCGGCAGCCATGAAGAGGCCCGTCGGGCACCGACAAGCCGGCTCATAGCACCGGCCACGACGTCCCGGCTCCGCTGGGCGCCCCGTTTTCGGGAAAGAGGACTTGCCGACGGGCTCAAGCCGCTCAATGTGAGGCGTTACGAGCCCGCCCTAGATGGAGGGACGGACCGACGGTCCCGTGCCAACCCGAGAACCGCTACCGGCGGTGTTTACCGACGGGTCGCGGGCAGTCTTACACCCGCCCACGCGCTTCCCTTGGGGGTCCGCGGGGACGCGATGCAGGTGCCGGGAGCTTCGCGACGGATCCGCCGGGGTCCGTCGATTCGAACCCGGGTGGTCAGCTTGGAGGGCTGACATCCTACCGCTAGATTACACCTGCACGGCCACCCGCGGACGGGCTCGGCGACCGACCTCCGCATCTATAGCTTTGCGCTGGCGGACCGACCGGCGGGCGCGGAGAGATCGACCAAGGCCACGCGCTCGAGGACGAGACCTTCCCACGCGGTCGTCGGTACGGCCTCTCGTTCGCTCCGCTGGATCCCCAATCGGTCGAGCGTGGTTGCGTCGACCGCCCGCGGATAGGCGCCGGGATCGGGCGTTAAATCGAACCGGCCGATGAGCGCCTCGGGGTCGAGCGGGCGCTCGGCGACGATGACGATCCGTTCCGACCCATCGGTAACGCCGACCTTCTTAAGCGCCCGTGGCAGCTGATCGTCACCGGCGACGAAGAGCGCGAACTCCGCGCTCCGCTCGCGGAGCCGGGATTCCCCTCGGCTGCGCGATCGCCCCAAGTGGGCCCACGCCGAAAGGAGGTGGCGCTCTCCCGCGATCGAACGAGCGTCGAAGAGCGCCACCAGCGACTCGGACTCTTGGGCGAGCTTTCGAAGGGTCTCGATCAGCGACGAGGTGGGGGGAACCCCCGCCTCCGCCCGACGGGCTCCCGCCGCCCTCAGCGCACGCTCTTCGGGAGGGGGCAGCGGAGGCATGGATGCATCCTTCCTTCGTTCACTCTCGGAGGAACCGGATGAATTCCTCTCGAGTGCGAGGGACGAGGGTATAGTTCTCTCGCTTCTCTCGGCCGATCGTGGAGGTGGGCGTCGTTCCGTAGTCGTGACCGGGAAGGACCACGAGAGCATCGTCGAGCTCCATCACCCGGTGCAGAAGGCTATCGTACATCTCGGAGGGATCGCCGCCCGGAAGGTCCGTCCGACCGCACTCTCCGACAAAGAGCGTGTCGCCGGTCGCGACCTGGCCGTCGAAGAGATAGAGGACGCTGTCCTTCGTGTGGCCGGGCGTGTGGATCACTTCGAACCGAAGCCGGCCGGCAGTGAACGCGTCGCCGTCCTCGACCGACACGTCCTGGTGGAGCGGGGCCACGCGGTGCGCGACGGTCTTCGCTCCCGTCCGCTCGCGGACCTCCTGGTTCCCGGCGACGTGATCCGGGTGGCTGTGGGTGTTGAGAATGTACCGAACCTTGGCCCTCCGGGCGTCGATCCCGTCCAGCACGGGGTCGATGCCATACGACGGATCGATGACGACGGCATCGCCTCCCTCGTCGTCGGCCACGAGGTAAGTGAAGTTCAGGTAGGGACCGATGCGGAACTGGTCAAGGATCACGCCGTCGGCAGTCAGGTCGCCGTATTTGACGCTGCGCGGCCGCTACGTCGCTTCCACGTTCGCGCTCGGGGCACGACGCCCGGTCACCGCGTCGAGGACGACCCGGCCTTCGCCGCTCTCCGCGTACCAATGCGGCACGTAGAGCAGCACGAAGGGGCCGAGCCGAAGGTCGTCGCGAGAGGGTGGGATCCGGCGTGTCTCGATCACGAGGGCTCCTCCGTGTTGCTCGGTGTGGTCGACGTGGACCGTGTGCCGCCGGCGAATCGCCTCGACCGCGATCGGCTTCGCCTGAGCTTCCGTGATCTCGGGCTCGAACCGCTGATGGGGCTCG
>JASHWY010000206.1 GCA_030043835.1 Thermoplasmata archaeon | reverse complement strand
CGAGGCGTCCGACAAACTGATGCAGAACCTCTCCACGTTCGAGTTCTTCCGATCGGACCTCGTGCTCGACGGCTCCCTCGTTTTCGTCGACCTCCCGTCCGTGTACGACCGGCTCGGCCTCGAGCACGAGGAGCTCCTGCCCGACGAGATCGACATTCTGATCCGGACGATCCGCGACGTGGTACGCTCCTTGGGGGTGAAACGCCTCGTCCTGGATAGTCTCACGAGCGTCGGTTACCGAATCCGGCGGGATGAGCGTATCCGGGACTTCATGCTCCGCCTCGGCCAGGCGCTCTCGCAGGAGGGGTGCACCGCCCTCCTCGTCTCGGAGGTGAGTCCGACCCCCGGCCGCTACTCCCTCCACGGCGTGGAGGAGGCGATCGTCGACGGTGTCATCCTGCTCTGGAATACTCGGCGGCAGGGCGACATCCTTCGCGTCCTTCAGGTCGTGAAGATGCGGGGGACGGCCCATTCGCGGGCTCAGTACGTGATGGAGCTTACCCCGATCGGGATCCTCATGGCACCCCACTTGAAGGGCGGTCTCCCCGAGGGAGGGTAACGTCGTGCCGGTCGACATTGGCGAGCGATTGAGGAACCTCCCCGGCGGGAGCGCGGTCGCCTTGAAGCTCGACCCGCGCGAGTACGCCGACCACTACTTCGCGGTGCTGAACGCAACCCTTAGGGACGTGGGGAGCGAGACGGGCGCTCACACGATCTACGTGACCGTGACGAACCCGGCCGCCTTCGTCTGGTCGCTCGCACAGGCCCTCGACGTGCCGGCGGACCGGATCTCGTTCGTCGACGCCATCAGCCACATCATGATGAACTACGCGAACCCGCTCGCGAACGCGACGTACATCGACAGCCCTCGCGCGCTCGAGGAGATCATGCTGCGGGTCGAGTACTTGATCAAGAAGTTCCCGCACCCCCGGGAGATCGTCGTCATCGACTCGGTGAACTCGCTCGTGATCCACAATCCCCCGGACCTCCTCTCGGAGTTCTTCCACATCCTTTTGAACAGTCTCAAGAGCCGTCAGGTGGTCACGCTCGTCCTCGAGACCAACGACCCTGAGACATCCCACGTCGAGCAGATGCTGAACCTCCTGGTCGATGAGACGATCGACGTCGCCGGGGGAGGCCTGTAAGGGTGCCGGACCGGTTTCCGATTCTCGGGATCCCCGAGATCGACCAACCGATCGCGACGGCGCTACCTCCCGGCTGGCTCGCGATCCTCCACGGCCACTCGGGATCGGGCGCCCCCCTCCTCGCGAAACAGTTCGCGCACGCCGGGGCCGGAACGGCCCCGGTGCTGTTCTATACGACCTACGAGCGCAGCGAGGACGTCAAAAAGGCGTTCGACGATTTCGGCTGGGACCCGGCCGAGATCAAGATCGTGAACCTCGCCGACGAGTACTACGAGCGAGTCCTCGTGCGAGGCCTCGACGTGGCGAGGGCGCGCGAACGCGGCCTCACACCGGACCGGCTCGCGGAGGCGCCGACCCGCGACCGGTTCCAGACCTCGTTCAGCCTCACGAACCGGATGCTCGCCGACCTCGCGGACATCGACACCCCGTTTCGGCTCGTCGTCGATTCGGTCGATTTCTTCTTCGAGGTCCTCGAGCCGAAGGAGGTCACGACCGTCGCGCGACAGATCCGGCACCGGTGCCAGTCGATCGGCGGCCAGGCCCTCATGACCGCCCACTCCCTCGGCCACGATCGCCAGGTCTTGGGACTGCTCCAAGACCTCGCCGACCTCTCCCTGGACCTCCGCGCGGAGCCGAGGGGCGAGCGGTACGAGCACACCCTCTACTTGGAGAAGGTCGGGAACCGACCGGACCTCGCCCGCATCGTCAAGATCGACGTCGGGGAGGACGGTTGGCGTACCGCCTGACCGGACCCCGAAAGGGATACCGGCTGGTCAATCCGTAACCGAAACCTTATCGGCCGCGGTCGGCTCTCTCGGCGGAGAGAGGGCCCGTGGAGGACGTCGTCATCCGCACCGTGGAGACCCCGAAGGTCACGCTCCGCGACCCGATCCTGGTCGAGGGGCTTCCCGGCGTCGGGAACGTGGGAAAGCTCGCCGCCGACTACTTGAAGGACCAGCTCCCTGCGAAACCCCTCGCGACGATCTATTCCAAATTCTTCCCACCCCAGGTGTACGTGAGCGAGGAGGGGGTCATCCGCCTCGTCTCGAACGACCTTTACTACTGGAAGTCTCCGACCCAGGCAGCGCGGGACATCCTCGTGCTCGGGGGGGACTACCAAGGGATCTCACCGGAAGGACAGTACGAAATCACCGAGCGGGTGCTCGACTACTGCCACGCCCGCGGCGTACGCGAGGTGTTCACGCTCGCGGGTTTCGCTCAGGGACGGGTCGTCGAGGAGCCTCGCGTCCTCGGTGCAGCGACCAACGCGGAACGGGTCGCAGAGATGAAGAAGTTCGGTGTGGTCTTCTCGCGGAACGACCCCGGCGGCGGCTTGATCGGGGCGAGCGGGCTCTTTCTCGGGCTCGGGCGCCTCTTCGACATGGAGGGGGTCTGCCTCATGGGGGAGACCTCGGGGTACTTCGTCGACCCCCGGAGCGCCGAGGCGGTCCTCGAGGTCCTCTGCAAGATCCTTCGCATCGAGATCGATTTCTCCGCGCTCAAAGCGAAGGCCCAGGAGATCGATCGGATCGCCCAGAAGATCCATGAGGCCGAGCAGCGCTCCGGCGAGGCGGCGCCCGCTTCCGAGCGACCGCGGGACGACCTCGGGTACATCGGCTGAGGGTCGCCCCAGCGGCGTCGCCATGCCGGCCGACGCTCCCCACGACGAGCTCGGCGAGCGCGAACGACTTCACCGCGTGAGCGTCGCCCTCGACCGGGCGGCAGGAGGAGGGTTCCTCCCGTTCGACCGGTTCATGGAGATCGCGCTCTACTCGGAGCCGGACGGGTTCTACGCCCGACCCCGCTCCCCGCTCGGCCCGACCGGTGACTTCTACACCGCGGCCCATGTGCACCCGATCTTCGGACGGGCAATTGCGCGGCGGATCCGTGCGGTGCGAAACGCCGTCGCCCCGAAGGGGCCGTTCCGCGTCGTCGAGATGGGCCCGGGGGACGGCACGCTCGCCGCGTCCATCATACCGGACCTCGCCGACCTTGCCGCGCCGGATTCCCCTCTTAACTACGTCATCGTCGAGCGGTCGAGCGCGCTTCGCGACCGAACGATCGAGCGGATCGCTCCGCTCGCCCGCGCCGCAGGGATCGGGCTTACGTCCCTCACCTCCGTGGGCGCCGACGGGCCGTTCGCCGGCGTCGTCCTCGCGAACGAGTTCTTAGACGCCCTACCGGTGCGCCGGCTCCGCTGGAGCGGGAGCGTCTGGCACGAGCTCGGGGTCCGCCGAGAAGGGAAGCGATGGGTCGTGGCGGAAGATGGCGAAGCCGCGAGCGTCCCCGGCGCTCCCCTGCCCCACTCCGCCTCACCGGGAGCGACGCTGGAGATCTCCCCGATGGCCGAAGGGTTCGTTCGGGAGATCGCGGACCACCTCACGGTGGGCCTTACCGCACTCATCGACTTTGGGATGAGTGAGAGGGAGCTCCTCGCGGCCCACCCGTCAGGCACGCTCGCTGGAGTTCGGGAGCACCGCGAGGTCCCTGACCCTCTCAGCGAACCGGGCGCGAGCGACCTTTCGGCGTTCGTCAACTTCGACCGGATCCGCGCTGCGGCTACGAAGGCGGGGCTTCACGAGATCTCCTTCCGCTCTCAGGCCGAGGCGTTGGGGGCCTGGGGCTTCGCGGACCTTCTCGAGGACGCGATTCGCGAGGCCGGCTCGTCCGTGGCCGAGGTTCGACTTCGCCTCGCCGCCAAGAACCTCCTGTTCGGGTTCGAGCGGTTCCGGGTCCTTGAGCTCGCAGCCCCGCTCGGCGCCGAGGCCGTGCGTTCGATCAGGTAACGGTCCGTACGGAGCCCGGCCGGATCGCCTCCGCCATCTTCGCGTCGATGAGAAGCTTGGCCGTCTCGGGGGGGAGGGAAAGGACATCGTCGGCCCGTAGGTCGATCGTCTCCGACCCGACCTCGATCGGACGGCCGTCCTTCAGCAAGCGAACCCAAGACGTGGCCGGGACGTTGGGCGCGTTGGCGGCGGTGGGCGGTTCCCTGGACCGAGCCGGCGTCGGTTCGTCGGACCGCGCGGGAGGGCCCGCCGGCGCCGTAGGAGTCCCGGCGTGGGGCTCCAAGTAGCCCGCCGCGGAGCGTCGGTGAGCGAGGAGCGCGCCGAGGAGCCCATCGAAGAGTGCCCGTTCCTCGGGGAGGGCGTGCGGAAGCTCCCTCGTCCCCCCGATGCTCGCCTGGAACGCTGCGGTGAGGACCTTCTGCGCGCGGCCCTCGACGATGTCGCGCGCGATCGAGCTCGCCCGCTGGTAGGTCTGGCGTGCGATCTCCCCCTTGCGGCCGGACGGGTTCTCGCGCAGCTCGGCCTCGTACGATCGTCGCGTCTCGGCGAGGTAGACGGCAGTCGCGGGATAGAAGTCGTGCGGAAGTTTGCCAAGGCCCCGGGCCGCGGCCTCGTTCCGGCGCCATTCGAGAAGGAGGGTGAAATGATCCGGCACGGGACCCCCATGCGAGGGGTGCGGTGAGAGCCGAAGGAGTATAGGAGAACTGCGGTTGCGGAGCCCGCGAGGACGACGCCCGCGCGCGGACGGGAGAGGGACAGGATGCGAAGCCCGGGAACCGCGAACGATGCGTTCGAGAGGTTCGTCGACCTCTGGCAACGTCTGAAGACCGAGAGCGAGGAGCCCGGTACAGTGATCGTCGTCGAGGGAGAGCGCGACCGTAGAGCCCTTCGACGCCTCGGCGTGGTCGGATCCGTCGTGGCGGTGCACCGGGGTCGCACTCTCGCTGGGACGGCCCACGCCCTCGTCGCATCGAGCTCGCGGGTCATCCTGCTCACTGACTGGGACACGGAGGGTGGCCACCTAGCCCACCGGCTCAAGGAGCTCTTGGGCGCGGACCGGACTCGCCTCGACCTTGAGTACCGCCGTCGACTCGCCCGAATCCTCCGCGGCGAGCTCGTTCACGTGGAAGGACTTCACGGATGGGTGCGTCGCCAGGCGGAGCGGCGCGGTCAGACGTTAGACGCCCTCGTCGAACCGGACGAGGCCGAAAGGGCTCCGACTACGGAATGACTTTCGTCTGCGTGCGCCGGGTGTCGCGGCGGTTGCGCGCATACGACGGCCGGAACCGTTCGGTTCCCTTCCCCTTCCACCGCAGGCCGCGGCCTTCGGTGCCCGCGCTCGTCAACCCTCGGTAGAC
>JASHWY010000205.1 GCA_030043835.1 Thermoplasmata archaeon | reverse complement strand
TACGGAGGCGCAGCGGCGGGGAACGCCTCGCTGCTCCTCCCCTTCGCCGGGATGGCGTTCCTAGCGACGCTGAGCCGCGAGGTCATCAAGGACATGGAGGATATCCGGGGGGACGTCGACCGGTCGACACTCCCCAAAACCTATGGCCTACCGTTTTCGTCGAACGTCGCTCGCTTGAGCGTGATTCTTGCGATCGTCCTTAGTGCAGTACCGCTGGTCTGGTTCGTCCACCCGACCACGACCGCCGGGATCATCTATCTCGGCTTGGTCGCGGTCGCCGACGCTATTTTCGTGGTATCGGTCGTCTACCTGCCGGTACGGCTCCACTACGAGCAGACGATGAGCAAGGTTGCGATGTCCGTGGCATTGTTGGCCTTCTTGGCGGTGGCGTTCCGGTGAGCGCGCGCGCGCCCGTTTCGGCGGCCCGAGGTCGCGTCGAGTCCTATCTCGCGGAGCAGCTCGCGGGAGGCCCAATCCATTTCACGCTCATCGATCCCGACAAGTCCCCCGGAACCAAGGCCGGCGCGGTCGCCCGGGGGGCCGTCGATCTCGGAAGCCACGTGATCCTCCTGGGGGGTCCACCGGGATCTCACCGGAGGTCATCGGCGAAGCCGCACGTGCGGTGAAGGCGGCCGTGGCCGTCCCGGTCGTGATCTTTCCGCAGGGGCTCGACTCGATCTCCCCGGCGGCCGACGCGGTCCTTTTCATGAGCCTCCTCAATTCGCGGAACCTCGACCTGGTCGTGCGGGCGCACGCTCGTGCGGCTCCGATGATCCGGTCGATTGGCCTCGAGCCGATCCCCATGGGGTATCTCGTGATCGCCCCTGGGATGCGGGTCGGGGAAGTGGGCCAGGTCGACGTGATTCCCCGCGATGACCCAGCGGGCGCCGCGGGCTACGCCTTGGCGGCACAGTACCTCGGGATGCGGTTCGTCTACCTCGAAGCGGGATCCGGCGCTCCGAACCCCGTCCCCGCCACGCTCGTTCGAGCGGTGCGCGAAGTCGTCAGCATTCCGGTAATCGTGGGTGGTGGTATTCGATCTCGGGCCGACGCGCAGCCGTTGCTCGAGGCCGGGGCGAACGCGCTCGTGACCGGCACGATCGCCGAGGAGGAGGGTCTCGGCGAGGCGTTTCGAGGAATCGTCGAGGAGGTTGGCCGGGCCCGTGGCCGCTAGTACCGGACCTGACCCGGCAGCCGAGGCTCGGCATCGGCCGGTGCGTCGCGGGCAGTTTCTCTTCCGGGCTCCTCCGCTCGCCGTTGGCATCCCGATGATCGTCGTCGGGAGCGCGGCGCTCGCGGCGCTGGTGTGGTGGCCGAACACGACCCTCTTCCTAGAGGGCTTCGTCGGGGTGTTCACCCTCTCGGCGCTTTTCGGGTGTTTTACGACCCCTCCCATCGCCGCGGCTCTCGGGGGTCGGTTCGAACTTCGTCGGTCCGGGTTCCTCTCCCTGACCGTGATCCTCGTGCAGCTACCGATCGCGCTCGTGTGGCGAGGGGTGTGGGAACTCTGGCCCTCGACGGTGCCGAGCCTCGAGCTCCTTGCGGTGTTCCTGGTGGGGCCCGGGTTTTGGTTCCGCCATCTCACGATCTACGGGGTATCCAGGTCGAGCCATCCTCGCTCGCTGCCCGCCTCACTCACCGTGCCGGTCGTTTACCTCGCCGCCCTCTTCGTCCTGGCGCCCCCGACTCTCGCCATCGCCATCGCATCCGTCGCATTCCTCGTCCTCGCGTTCGTCTGCGCGCTCGCCCTTCTCCATGCCGCCGATCGACCGATGCGCCGCGAGTTCCAGATGTCGGGTGTCTCGCTCATCCGGCCCCTCTTGGACCACGTCGGGGAGCGGGATCCCGCGGCGACCAAGGCCCTTGAAGCCTTCTTTCTCCGGGGGGCGTTCCCGGCCGACCTCAAGGTGAATCTACTTGCATTTTTCCGAGGCGGTCGGGCCCATGCCACGGTCGCGCTGCCGACCGTCCACCCCGGCCCATTCGCGGCGCTGGGGTCCAGCGATCTTCCCCGGAAGCTCTCGGAGCGACTTGGGCCGGAAGGCGGCACGGTCCTCGTACCCCATACCCCGTCCGATCACGACCTCGACCTCCCATCCGAAGCCGAGGTCGACCGCGTGGCCGATGCCGCTCGTGAGCTCCTCGCGACGCTGCCGCCCGCCACGCACAGCCGGGGGAGCCCCCTCGTCCGGCCGTACCCGGGCAGCTTCGCCCGAGCCCAGCTCCTCGGGGACATGGTATTGGTGATTGTCTCCCAGGCTCCCGACCCCACGGACGATATCGCCTACAGCGTGGCCGACCGCATCCTGCGCGAGGTCGCGCTCGACGGAGTTCCACCTATCGCACTGATCGACGCCCACAACTCCTACGTCGAAGGAGTCGGCGACATTGCCTACGGAACCCCGGTCGCCGAGAAGCTTGTGAAGGATACGCGCGCGGCGGTGCGCGCGGCGCTCACCGCGGCCCGCGACGGCCCGGTCGAAGTGGGCGTTGCCGCGCGTGGGGGGTACTCGATCGGAGAGCAGGGGATCGGCCCGCAGGGGATTCGCGCGCTCGCGATCCGGTCCGGTGGATCGACGACGGGGTATGTCCTGATCGACGGGAACAATCTTCTCGTGGGACAGCGGGAAGCCATCCTCCGCTCGCTCACCGACCTCGTGGATGATGCCGAGGTCCTGACCACGGACAATCACGTGGTCCACGAGGTCGATGGAGGAATCAATCCTGTCGGCGAACGGATCCCGCTCAGGACGCTCGTCCAGGAAGCGCGCGAAGCGATGAGGGCCGCGATGGGGGATCTCGCCCCGGTCGAAGTTCGCTTCGGAACGAAGGAGGTCCCGGCGGTGAAGATCCTCGGCCCGGGTCTCACCGCTCGGCTTTTGACCTCGCTTGGCGACACCCTCGCGATGTTCACGAACATGTTCCCGGCCACCCTCCTCCTTCTCCTGACGAGCTCGCTCGTCGTTGCGTTCGCGGTCCGATAGGTGCGATCCATGGCGCCGAGCGACTCCCCATCGTCCGCCGACGTGGCCCGCGAGATCGGGGGGGCGGAGACGCTGCGGCTCCTCACCCAGCTCGTCGCCACCGCCCCAACGAATCTCGAGGATCCGATCCACCGTCGGTGGGAGAAGCCGAACTATCTCCGCGCCTCGGAGGCGATCGTTCGGGCGGCCCGTGCGGCCGGTCTCACGACCACCGTCTACGACCCGATGGTGGCAGGGGATGTCGAGGGCGACTGGCACGGCGCCCCCCGGCCGAACGTGATCGCGGATCTCAACGTGGGGGCAATGGAAACGGTCC
>JASHWY010000204.1 GCA_030043835.1 Thermoplasmata archaeon | reverse complement strand
GAAGGGAAGCGGAGGTCCGGCTCCGAGAGCCGGGAAGACGCCGCGCGCGGGCGCGACCGAGGCAACCTCCCCGGGGACGTCCGGTGGTTCCGGCCGGGCGTTCGCTCAAGGAGGGGGCGGCCGCGAAGAGCCCCTACGTCTTCGTGGCGGCGCCGCGCGCTAGACGGTTCGATCGAAGGTCCATGGATCCCCCCGAGGGCGGACGCTCGATCCGCGCGGGGAGGAACCAGCACCCGAGATCAGGGCGGTTCGCTCGGCTTCGGAGGTCGTCGGGGTCCCGGCGGAGTCCGTGGACGGTGGCCGGGACGCGGACGGCGGGGGCGAAGCGGAGACGTTCATCTCGGGTAGGGAAGCGATGACCGGAGGTCGAGCCTCACGGCCCGTGCGAACGGTGAACGATGGAAAAACGGTGTTTGGAAGGGTCCGTGGCACGCCTGGGACGGTGCGTTCCCCTATTGGCGATGTGGACGGACCCTTCCGGGGTGGTTGCAGATCCTCGACGGGTCCCGGCGTATTTGAGTCGGGGCGGGAGAGGTGACGAAACGCCCTCTCGGGGGAGCGTCCCGTCTACCGGCCGCGCGGCGGCTCGGAGTTCGCGATCACGACGCGAGGGAGTTCGCCCTGGATCGCGGGCGGGCGGCGGGCGGCGTGCTGCGCACGGCCGGTCGCAGAGGCGCGCGGCAGGAGCCATCGCTCGCCCCAGAGCCGAAGCTCGCGGGCTGCCGGAGCTAGCCCCAGCCCCATCTCGGTGAGCGAGTAGACGACCGAGAACGGCCGTGTGCTCACGACCGTGCGCTGGACGACGCCCTGCCCTTCCAGGAACTTGAGGGTCGCGCTCAACGTCTTCGCGTTCAAGCGCGGGTTCGACTTCAGGATCTCGCTAAACCGTTGGGGCCCTTCGAGCAGGCGGTGGACGATCGCGAGGCGCCACTCCGTCCCGATCACCCCGACGGCCGCGAGGACCGGGCAGAGCGCTCGCCCCGCGCCGGTCTCGCACTGATCCGAACCTGCGGAAGCTCCTGTCAGAGACGCCCGTCGACCCCGTTCGGCCTCCATCGTCGTCGCCTCGACGCTATTAGGTCCGCCAAGGCTCTTATAGTTACCGTATGAAAGTAGATGAATCCAAGTAAGCAATACGGCACCCTCCTCGCCGACCGATGAGGAAGGAAGCCGCGCGTACCTTTTCTCCGCCGGGCCCGTTCCCGGCCGTGCCGCGTCGCCCTCGAGAGATCGAGCTCTCGGTCGAGCGACCGCTCGGCCCGGAAGGCTCGTCGGGCGGCGTCGCGCGGCTCACGGCGCGCTTCGAGCTCGGCCCGGACGGCGAAGCTCCGGGGCCCAGCGAACTGGCGAAGACCCTCGAGGACCTCAAAGCCGACCTCGACGCCCTCGTCGGTCCGCCGATTGCGCTGGCCCCGGTCGCACGTCCCGACCGGGAGCTGGAGGAACTCGTCAACGCCTACCGACCCCGCCAGCGCGAACTCGTCGACCTCCTGCGCGACGAAGGCGAAATCACCCCCGGCGAGCACGCCGTCCTAGTCCAGCATCTCTCGGCGACCGCCGAGGCGACGACCGGCCCTCGCTCCACCGCTCCGCCCCCCGAGCGGCTCTCCGACCGAACGATCGCGGCGATGCCGATCGCGGCCGACCGGTCGCCGGGGACCGCGCGGTCGGTCTCGGAGATCCTCGAGCGGTATCAGATTTCTTCGCTACGGCAGGCCGGGGCTGTTCGCGCCCGGCGTCAGATCTCGTTCGCGGAGTACATGGCCCTCAAGCGGTATTTCCAGGAGCGAGAGTCGACGGGCACCGCGGCCTAACCTTCACGGCTCGGCTCCGAGCGTCGGCAGAGCGCGACCGCAAGAAGGCCCACATCGGTGATCCCTCGCCGCATCGGGATCGCGCGGGCCACGCCGGGACGGACCACGGTCTCCGGGTCCCCCGGGGCACCGAGGACCGCCCCGGCCGGGAACTCGGTCGACCCGATTGCCCCCTCGGTCCGAAAGAGACCTAGGCTCATCTCGCGACGTCGAAGGAGGTCCCGGCCCGTCGCTAAGAACCGGCCGAGCACGGGCCCCTCGTCCAGGCCCTCGGGAAGGCCGAGCGTCGTCATCGCGAACGTCGCCACCCCCTTCGTGCGGCTCCTCGGCCCCAGCCGCTCCGTCCGGATGAGCTCCTCCGACCGCGCGAGGAACTGCTCGGCCGCGGCCACCGGTCCATCGCGGATCTCGAGGAAGGCGAGGCGGCTCGTCCATCCCTTGTCGAACACGGCGTCGGCCGCGGCCCGGAGCGCGTCGTTGGGGCCCGCGACGACGATCGGGCGCGTCCTCATCGGGCCCGACGCGACCGGGAGGGCGGTGTCGGGGGTGATTCGGTCCCGGACCGACGGAGGGAGCGATCCCAAGAGGCCGATCCGGTCGAGCACCGCACGCGCCTCGACCCGTTCCGAGGGGTCGACCGGTCGCATCGGTCCGCCGCCCACCACGGTCGGACCGTCCCCGCGCTCGACGACGAGGGTCGCGGAGTCGGCGCGCTGGGCCGCTTCGGCGAGCCGGCCCCCGACGGCACCGGTGCCGAGGACCCGGGCGATGAGGTCGACCTCGCGGCCGGTCGCCCCGGCCTCGTGGGCGCCGGCGAGGAGACGGGCGAACTCGTCGTCGGTCATCCCCTCGGGGGGACGCGCGAGCGCGCGAAGCGCACCCGGCGAGACCAAGGCCAAGAAGAGGTCCTGTTCGGTGAGCTCCTGGGCGAGCTCCGTCGCCGCGTGCACCACCTCCTCGGCGGCGGGGAGGCCCGCCCAACCCGGCGGGATGAGCGCTCCCCGGAACGGAAGCTCGTTCGGAATCGGTTCGGGACCGGCAATGAACCCCTGAGTGAGCCGGTCACCGACCGCGTGCAGGGCGGCGAGCGCCATCGAGTTTGCGGCGTTCCCGACGGCGAGGAACCCGACCTCACGGTACCGTCCGTCCGCGACGAACCGGTTGCCGACGCGCAACGTGCCCGTGTCGCGGCGCAGCGCGAGACGAACCGAGCGGTAGGCGTCCGCGGCGGTGACCGCGGCGCGGAAGGCGACGCCGTGGATGGGGTCCGGACCTTTCGGCTCAGGTTCTCCCGGTGGGAAGGGGTCCCACGGGAACGGTCCGATCACGCTCGAGGGGAGCGAGCGTCGGGGTCAATAGCGTGGCGGGAGCGCTTAGCCGAGCTGGAGGCCCTCGATCGCCGACGCGGGGGCCGGTGTCGTAAACCGCGCGGGCGAGAAGAGCTGGGGGTCGAGGTCGACCCCTTCGCCGAGGACCGCTCGAGCGACTCGGCGGCTCGCCGCCGGAGCGAGCATGAATCCGTGCCCCCCGAACCCGTTCGCGTGAACGAACCCGGGAAGGCGGGGGTCCTCGCCGACCACCGGAAATCCGTCCGGCGTGTCGTCGTAGAACCCGGACCACGCCCTAAGAACCCCGAGCGCGCCGAGCCGCGGGATGAGTCCCGCGAGCGCGCGCGCCATCGCACCCAAGAAGGCGATCGAGCTCGGGGCGCCGCCTTGCGTCCCGGTCGGGTGCGGCACCGTGAGACCTCCCACGATCTCGCCGCGCATCGTCTGACTGAAGTAGAGTCCGTCCGAGGTGCGGACGACCATCGGGTTAAGGAACGGCTTCAAGGGCTCGGTCGCGAGGATCTCGTGGCGCGTCGCGACGTTCGGAACCGAGAGCCCGGCCGCGCGGGAAAAGTCGCCGGACCAGCCTCCCGCGGCGTTCACGACCGACGCGGCAGTGACCGTCCCCTCCGAGGTCACGACCCCGGCGACGCGTCCGTCCCGGACGCTCACGCCCTTCGCGTCGACGCCGAGCGCGACCTCCGCGCCGACCGATCGCGCCGCCTCGTAGACGCCCCAGACCGCCGGGAACGGGTAGAGCGTGCCGTCCGTCCGTAGGTAGGTGCCGCCGACGACGGCTTCCGGGGCGATTCCGTCGACGAGCGCCGCGACGCCCCCGGGGTCGAGCACCTCCGAAGCCAGGCCTTCCGAACGCACGAGGTCGTGGACGGTCCGAAGACGGTCGAGCTCGCGAGCGTTCTCGGCGAGGAAGAGGTAGCCTCCCTGACGGAACCAGATGTTGAAACCGAACTCCCGGCCGAATCGTCGGTACGCCTCGACCGACTCGCGGGCGAGCCGAATCGTCGCCCGGTTTTCCCACTGCTGACGGACTCCGCCTCCGTTCCGGCCGGACGCGCCGCTCGAAAGGAACCCGCGATCGACGACGAGGATCGGGCCGGCACCGGACCGCGCGAGGTGGTGTGCCGTGAAGAGGCCGACGATCCCCGCGCCGACGACGACCGTCCGATAGCTCGTCCGCGATGGCGGGGTCACGGGGTCTCCATCGTCAGGGAGCCGGAGAGGGCCGCGAGCGCGGCGATCGGCATCGGGACCGTGGGCGGGCGCTGGGTGATGTACCCCACTTCGGGGGCGCTCCGCCCCTCGAGGAGGGAGAGCACGAGGAGCGCGTCCGGGAGGCAGTACCGCCCCTGGCAGAGGCCGGTGCCGAGGCCCGTGTAGCGCTTCACCACCTCGATGCCGCGGTACCCGCTCGCGTTCGCCGTCACGACCTCTTCGAAGAGGACGTCCTCGCACGCGCACGCGATCCAGCGGCCCGACCGCGGGACCCGGAGAAGCTCCCGGTAGTATCCTTCGAGCTCGTTCCGTCCGGAATCGCTCACGCGGGGCAGCGGACGGGGGTCCGGGGTACCGCCGACGATGCGATCCGCGGCGCGCGCCGCGCTTTCCGTCGACGAAGAGGGGAGGACCCCGGCCGCCGACCCGACCGCGTAGAGGCCCGGGACGCTCGTCGCGCCGTCCTCCGAGACGTCGGGGTAGTACGCTCCGGTGCCGGAGCGCCAGACCATCTTCGCGCCGGCCTGGAAGAACAGAGGACCGTTCGGGAGACGACGGTGCGCGAGCACGACCGCGTCGCACGGGAGGGAGAACCGCGGTCCACTTCCGCGCGCCTTGAGCTCGAGCGACCGCACCCGTCGCCGGCCGTTCGCGCTCAGGATCATCGACCGGGGATAGAGCCGGATCCCCCGGTCCGACGCGGCACGGACGAGTTCGGGAGGGATCTCGCCCGGCGCTACGACCGCTTGGATGTGGGGACCGAGCCGCTCTACGACCTCGCGGGCCCGTTCGCCCCCTCCGACGACGACGGCGCGCCGGAACGGCGGCAACCGTCCGCGTCCCGTGAGCGTGAGCGCCCCGTCGGCGGTAACGATCCCTGGGCGGTCGTTGCCGCCGAAGAGCAACGTCGCGTCGTACGATCCGGTCGCGATGATGACGGACCGGGCACGGACGCGAACGCCCCGGCCGGGCTCGGTGAACGCGAGGGCGTCGAACGGAGGGTCCCGGCCCGGGGACGCCGGCGGTAGGAATGTGACCGTGGTCCCTGCGAGAAGGTCCGCGCCGGGGACCGGTTGCGGAGCGAGGCCTCGGTCGAGGAGCAGCGGACGCAACCCACGGGCAACGAGGCGGGCGGCGGCCGAGCGGCCGCTCGCGCCCGCTCCGATCACGAGGACCTCGACGTTTCGTTCTTCCACCGGGGCCTTGAGCGCCGCAGCGGCGGCGTCGCTGGGGGGTTCGTGGTAGCCCGCGAGCCCTCGGACGACGCGCTGGTAGAAGCCCGTGAAAAAGGCCGGGCGGCGCAAGCCGTGGAGGTTGTCGACTCCGTTCGGGAAGACCACGTCGAGGAGACCGAGGGCGTCGAAACGGACGGACGGCCAGGCGTGCTCGCTCGTGGCCCGGTCTCCGTCCTTGGGAACGTACCGGCAGGCCCGCACGTTCGGGCGGCCGTTGACCCGCACGAGGCAGCCCGTGCACTGTCCGATCCCGCAGAACGGGCCGCGCGGCCGGTGGTATCGAACGGAGCGCTGGAGAATCGGTAGCCGCTCTCGGGCGAGCGCGGTGAGGAGGGTCTCGCCCGGTTGCGCCGCGCCGGGAGAGCCGTCATACTCGAACCGACGCGGCGAACCCTCCGTCATCCTGGGCGACCGCGGGGACGCTCGCCTCTGCTATTTAGTCTCAGCCGGGGAACGACGAGGAGACGCGCGGGAAACGACGGCGCGGACCGAGACTATATAGAGAACAAAGGCTCCCCACACTTCACCGTACATGCGAAGTAGCGGGGGATTCCACGGCCGGCGCATCCAGAAGACCGGCGGATCCACGTTCATCATCTCCCTGCCGAAGAACTGGGTCCTCTCCCGCGGGCTCGGGCCCGGGGACGTCCTCTTCTTCACGCCCCGCGCCGACGGCTCGCTCACCGTCTACGCCGAGTCGGGTGGCCCCTTCGAGGTCGAGCGGCGGATCGTCTCCGTCAGCAACGAGATGGACGACGAGCACCTCTTCCGCCGACTGATCGCCGAGTACATCGCGGGGTATCCGCTCCTCGAGATCCGCACGCCCGGACGGATGAGCCCGCGGACCCGAGAGGTGGTGAGGAACTTCGCCCAGCGGATGATCGGCCCCGAGATCCTCGAGGAGACGGGCGAGGCGGTGATCCTTCAGGACGTGGTCGGGCAGAACCCGCTCCCCATCCCGTCCATCGTGCGTCGGATGCACCAGATGGTCCGGGCGATGCAGGCGGACGCCATGGCGTCGTTCCGCGGCCGCGACGCGTCGATCGCGCGCGACGTGATCGAGCGCGACTGGGAGGTCGACCGCCTCCACTGGTTCTTACAGAAGCAGGTGACGAGCGCGCTCCGGGACGCGCGGATCCTCGCGACGCTCGAGCTGACGCTCCCCGAGTGCTCGACGTACCTCCTCGCGTCGCGGGTCTTAGAGCGGATCGCCGACCACGCGGTCCGCATCGCGGAGACCGTCCCGATCCTGGGCAAGCAGCGGACCCCGACCCGGATCGTTGCCGAGCTCGACCGGATGGCCGCGCGCGCCGCCACCGCCCTCGCCGACGCCCTCGACAGCCTCGAGAATCGGAACATCCCCAAGGCGAACGCGGTGATCGACTCGGCGAAGGAGATCACGCGCGACCGGGACCACATCCTCCACGAGCTCACGTCGAAGAAGGGCAGCCTCGCGGTCGGACTCGCGTACGTTCTCGAGAGCCTCGAGCGGAGCGCCTTCTACGCGAGCGACCTCGGCGAGATCGCGATCAACCGCGCGGTCGAGTCGCCGGCCCGCGAGGAGCTTCCGCGTCCGCCGCACGCGAGAGCCGCAACTCCTGCCGCGGCCGCTTCGGGCGCCTAGCGACTCCGTTAGGCCGCCGGCCCGAGGACGGCGCTGAGGAGCTCTCCCATTTCCCGGACGGAGGGGACCCGAGGGTTCGCGAGGGCCGCGGGCGACCGGAGCGCGTGGGCGACGATCGCCGAGCGGTCCCGCTCGATGGGGTCCCTCGGGACACGGGCCTCCGTAAGGTCCGTCGGGAACCGGAACAGTTCATAGAGCCGGCGAAGCCGTTCGGGCCACGGGAGCGGCTCGATCCGGCCGGCCTCGTCGGGAACCGATACCGCCGTGCCGATCGCCTCGAGCCGTTCCCGGGCGGAGGGATAATCGAACTCAAGGACGTGCGGGAGCGCCATCCCGACGAGCCGTCCGTACGGGAGGCCGGTGGGAAGGACGAGAGCCCGTGCGAGCGCGTGGGCGAGTCCGCGCTGGGCGTTGGAGGCCGCGAGGCCGGCCTCGGTCGCCGCGAAGTGGAGCGCGGACCGGGCCTCGGGGTCGTCGCTAAAGCGGAGCGCGTGCGGAAGGCGGCGGACGACGGTCGCCGCCGAGTCGACGGCGAGCGCATCGGAGAACGGGTTCGACCACGCGGAGAGGTACGCCTCGATCGCTTGCGACGCCGTTTCGAGCGCCCCCTCGAGGACGAGGTCGGGCGCGAGGCGCTCGGCGAACGCGGCGTCCACGAGCGCCCAATCCGGGACCATCTCCCGGTGCGCGACCTCGATCGGGACCCCCTCCGGGGTGAGGAGGTCCGCCGACCACGACGCTTCGCTCCCGCTGCCGCTCGTGGTCGGGATCGCGATCAGCCGTGTGGGAAGGGGTTCGGCGAGATCGAGGACCGGCGGGAGGGCTTCGGCGGAGAGCCCCGGCCGGACCGCGAGGAGGCGCGCCGCTTTGACGCCGTCGATCGTCCGTCCGCCCCCGACGGCGATGAGCGCGTCGGCCCCCGACGAACTGAGACGGTCGGCGAGCGCGCGGACGGTGTCGGTCCGGTCGGGTGTGGTGAGGTCCGCCACGACGTCGACGACCGTATCGACCTTCGCGAGCTCCTCGACGACCCGCCGGTGCCCGTCACGCCGAGCCACCGCCGGGTCGACCACGACGAGCGCGCGTTTGATCCCGAGCCCGCTCAGCTGCTCGACCGCTCCGGGACCCCACGCGATGCGGGGGGCGGTGAAGAATCCGGCCATCGTCGAGCCTCGGGAGGCCTTGGGGTCAGCCGGCCGGGCCTTCCCGGCAGCGACGGCAGGCTCCGGTGAGCGAGTAGGCGATCCCGTCGACGCTCCAGCCGTCCGGATGGTGGGCGCCGAGCTCCTCGAGGAAGTGCCGGTCGAGCTCGGTGAGGTCGATCGACTGGATCCGGCCGCAGACCCGGCAGACGATGTGCGCGTGAGGATCCTCGGTGAGGTTCACCCGAACGGCCCGTACCGCGACGATGGGAGGCCGCGAGCGTGCCGGTCGCAGCGTCTTCGGGCGACCGGACCTCGGACGGCGGGATCGCGGGGCCATCGGGCTCTCGGAGAACGGACCGCTATTTACGTGGGGGGTCGCGGGGGGTCCGAAGCGCCTCCCGGTCGATCGTGAGGGTGTCCGACCGATGGCTCCCCCGGCCCTTTCGAGTGGAAGAACCGCTCGGCGACCGAGAGGTGCCTAAGACGGGCGCTCTTCTTCTCTTGGTGCGCCTGCATCCGCCGAAGGATGTTGTCGAGCGCCCGTACCGCCTCGACGATGTGCGGGCCCTTGTTGAGCATCACGCATTCCGCTCGTTCCCCCATGGCGGCGTCGGTCACCTCCGCGCGGGTCGGAGCGCCGGACTTTGCGAGCCCCTCCAGCACCTCCGTGGCCCAGATCGTAGGGAGGTGCGCGGCCTCGCACAGCCAGAGAATCTCTTCCTGTACCTCGGCGAGCCTCTCGTAGCCGACCTCGATCGCGAGGTCGCCGCGGGCAATCATCACGCCGACCGGAACGTCCCTCAGTCCCTCGAGAAGAATGGCGGGGAGTTCGTCGAACGCCGCCCGCGTTTCGATCTTGAGGACGATGCCGATCCGCGGGTGTCCTTGAGCCGCGAGCTCGGCGCGGAGCTGGGCGACGTCGCCCGCCGAGCGTACGAACGAGAAGCCCACGAGGTCGGCGTGCGCGGCGATGAACGGAAGGCGTTGTCGGTCCTCGTCGGTCAGTGAGGGGATGGGGAGCGGCGTGTTGGGAAGGTTGATGCCTCGGTCGGCGCGGAGCTTCGAGCCGTCCGGCGCCGCGTGCGTGATACGGACGACGAGGCCATCGGGTCGCGTGCGTTCCACGATCCCCCCGATCTTCCCGTCGTCGAAGAAGATGGGGTCGCCGACGCGGACCGCCCTCAGGGCGGTGGGCAGGGTGCAGGCAATCTCGCCGACGAGCCGGGAGCGTCCGGTACCCGGGTGCGGGAGCGGTCCCCCCAACACAGGATGTGCGCTCACGCGGAGCCGGTCGCCGGTCCGGAGCGGAATCGTGGCCTCCCGGTGCGCCAGCGAGGCGACGCGCGTCAAAGTCCGCGAGCCACGCCGTCCGCGCGCGCCGAGGACGGTCGACTCGGTCACGTAGGTCGTCCGACGGACCTCGGCCTCGCTCGACTCTCCGCGGCGACGCACGAGCTTCATTCGGCGCGAGGCCCCTCGCGCGTCGGTGAGCGTGACCGTGCTGGGCACCGTCGCCTTCCTAAGCCAGGTACGGTCGACCCTGAGCTCGGCGTCGTAGCCGTTCGGGGGCGGGATTGGATGGTCGGCGGGGGTGAGCCAGACGCGAGCCGGGCTGAGGAGGCGGCCCAAGTCGTCGCGATGGGGGCGGATCTTAACGACCGCTGGGCCCGGAACGAGGGGCCCCGTGCGGATCTTCGGTCCTGCGAGGTCCATCTCTACGCGGCAGGAGCGCCGTAGTGCGCGTCCGGCCCGGCGAACGTGGTCGACCATCCGGGCCCAGGCGGCTTCGTCATCGTGGGCGCAGTTGATTCGCGCGGCGTCCATTCCCGCCGCCACCAGGTCTTGAACGAGACGATAGTCGGTCGCTGCCTCCGCGGGAAGGGTCACCATGATCCGTGTACTGCGGCCCGCTGGAGGGGCGCCGAACAGCTCGCGGGCCCGTCCGGCCAAGAGCCTCCGTCCCGTCTCAGGGCTCAACGCTCCGACCGGCCGATGCGGTGCCGGTCGCCTCGCCCCGGACCGCTTAAGGTGCGAGAGGACCGCGTTCAAGTTGTAGAGGGTGTGGCCCTCGGCCCGCCCGAGCGACGAGAGGCCGAGATCCGCGAGGCGCCTCTGGATCGGTCGAAGGTCGACCTGACGGAGCGCAAGGTAGTGAAGGAGGTTCCTCGCGCTGTCCCGTCCATCGCGGAACCCGGCGAGATCGACGCGGGCTTCCCGTCGCATCACCCGACGCCGCAACGACTCGAGGTCGCGAGCGAGGTCCCGCGTCGGCGGGGGACCGTTCGACGGCCGTGGCGCCACGGTGGGGTCACGCCACGGGCAAATGAAGGACCTCGCTCAACAGGAGTTTACTCGGCGCAGGGCACCATTCCCTCCGCTGCCTCTCCGCCTTCGAACCGACCGGAGCGCGCGCGAGAGGCGGTCCGTTGACCGTAGGGACCCTCTCCCCGATCGCACGAGAGGATAATTCGGGTCGCGTCTTGGGGGGCCGCGATGAAGGTGAAGCGAGGCGAGCGAGTTCGGTTCGAGCTCGACGAGTTCCTTGGCCGTCCCCTCATGGCGCACCTCGCTACGGTCTCCGAGAAGGGGGCACGCGACACCCCGCTCTGGTACCTTTGGGAGGATGGCGCGTTCTGGTTCATCGTCGAGGTCGGCTACAACACGTTCCACGAGCGGGTCCGCGC
>JASHWY010000026.1 GCA_030043835.1 Thermoplasmata archaeon | reverse complement strand
TCTCGGTCGCGCTCACGACCCAGTACCGGACCCTGAGGCGGGTCGCTAGGAGGAGTAAGAGCGCCGTGAACGCCACGGAGGCCGCCGCGAGCGCGGCGCCCACGAGCCACGCGCCCGTGCGCACCTGCTCGATCGCCGCCGTCCCCCAGAAGAGCGGGACGACCTCGAGCACCGGACCGAGCGCTGAGAACCCCCCGACGACGTCGAGAAGGAAGATCGGGTTGACCGCGAGCTCGAGCGCGAGAATCACCAAGATGAAGAGGACCGCCCGCAGGACGAGGGTCGCGTGCCCCTTGCGGCCGACGCTCACCGAGCTCACGCGCTGGGTCGCAGCCCGTACCATCTCTACGAGAAACGCCCCCTCGAAGAGCGCGACCGCCGAAAGCGCTGCGGCGAGAAGCCAAACCCCGAAGGCTCCTCCCGCGATCGCGAACGGCAGCGTAGCGCCGAGGAGGATCGCGACCGGCGGCGAGTAGGTGTAGGCGATCGCGGTCGACGAGGCCGCCACGTACTCCCGCGGCGTCACGGGGAGCCAGTTCACCGCGTCGCTCACCGAGAACTTCGACGTCGCGCTCAGCTCGAACATCACCCCTACCACGAGGACCACCGCGACGCCAGCGAGGGGCCCGAACGGCAGGAGGGCGATCGCAAGCGGAGCGAAGGGGCTCGCCCCTCCGCCAGTGGCCCTGAGGACGTCCTCCGCGAGGGCGGCCACGAGCGCGAAGAGGCCAATATCGAGGAACGCGATCAGGGACGATTGGCCGAAGAAGCTTTTCGGGTTCGATCCGCTTCGACCGCTCCTAAGCTGCGAGACGACGAGGACGTCCGCGAGCCGCCGCACGCGATGGAGGTCCATCCGTTACTCCGGTCGGGAGAGCGCGGCGACCACGTCGCCCAGGTCTCCGGTGCCGGTCAAGGTTAGGTAGACGTCCTCGAGACCCGATCCGGCCATGCCCACCCGGGCGCGGAGGGCATCGATCGTATCGTACGCGAGGACCCGGCCGCGGTCCAAGATCACGACGTGGTCGCAGATCGCCTGAGCGATCTCGAGGACGTGGGTGCTGAACAGCACTCCCACTCCATCTCGTCCCGCGAGGTTCTTTAGGAGGTCCTTCACGATCCTCGCCGAGCGGGGGTCGAGGCCGTTGAGCGGCTCGTCGAGCACGAGGAGGCGCGGGTGGTGGAGGAGGGCGGCGATGAGCGCGACCTTCTGCCGCATCCCTTGAGAGTAGCCGCTAATGAGCGAGTTCTCGTGGCCGGCGAGCTCGAGGCCCGTAAGGAACGGAGGGATGCGCTCCCGTCGGACGGTCGCGTCGAGGCCGTACATGTCGGCGACGAAGTCGAGGTACTCCGCGCCCGTCAGGAACTCGTAGAGCGACGGCGCCTCGGGGACGTAGCCGATCACCCGCTTCGTCGCGGGCGGGTCGACCTGGATGTCGCGTCCGAGCACGCGGATCTCGCCCGAGTCCGGTCGAACGAGCCCTAGGACCGCCTTCATCGTCGTGGATTTTCCGGCGCCGTTCGGACCCAAGAGCCCCACGATCTGGCCGTTGGTCACGTGAAACGTAGCGTCCACGAGCGCGCGCACCTCTCCGTAAGATTTCGAGACCTTCTCTACCTCAAGGACCGGTCCGTTGTACCGGGCGCCGGAAGGAATCGGAGGGGCGAGTGGGGAAGGGATCGCGGTCATCGAGGGGCCCACGATGGGAGTTCGCCTCTTTAGGTCGCGCGTGAGCGCGGGGCCGGTGGAAGGGCGCGTCGGCGCCCCGCTAGTTCTCGAGCGGGCGGACGAACGGAACCCCGACGTCCGGTCGCAGGAACGTGACCGAACCCACCGAGTCCGGTGCGGGAGGCCGCAACGCACCGACCGCGTGGACCAGAAGCTCGTAGGCAGCCTCCTCGGTCTCCGAAGGGTCGTCCCGGCCGACGGAGCCCTCGGGTACGTAGACGCGGAGAACGCCGCGGCGGATTCCCGCGAGCACCGGGCTACTGCCGTCCCGACGAGCCCAGACGAGGAGGCGGCCGTTGGGGTGCTCGACGACGCCGACCCATCGGAGGTCGCCGAACCAGTGACCGGTGAGACGGCCCACCACCGCGTCAGGAACGACTCCCGGAGGCAGGTCGACGCTCGCGATCGGTCGGAGACGCTCCGAAAGCTCGCCGGTCGCCGAACCGTCCAGGTCGAGCGCGCGGTACCCCCCGTCGACGTGTTCCACCAACCCTTCTCGTTCCAGACGGCGCAGGGCTCGGGAGAGGGACTCGGGGTGGGCCCCGAGCGCGCGCCGGAGCCCGTTGAACGCAATCCGACCGCGCAGGTCCTGAAGGGTCGTGAGGATCCGCTCGTCGAGGCGGGACGTAGACGCCTCGGACGGGCCCATCCGGTCGGGGGTCATCGTCCAATTAGCGGGCGGGGAGATTTAGCCGCGCGGTAACGCGTCGGTTACCCCGGAGGCTGACCCGGGATCGCCCCGGGCCCTACCCTTCTCGCTCGTCGTGTGACCGGTCCCGGCGTGACCCGCTCAATATCCTCGGTCCCCGGATGTCCTCGATGGAAGGTGAACCGTTCCGAAGGAACCACCATGACGCACCACGAGGAAGGAGAAGGCCGATCGGGCTACGGACCCTGGGTCTGGACCGCCTACCGGGCCTACAATGAGCTGCTCCGAGAGAAAGTGAAGAAGCGGTTCGAGGCCCAGGAAGGACCATGGATGGACAAGGTCGCCGAGATTCTGGTCCAGATCGTTAACGCGCGTTGGGAAGGCGGGCGGAAGAACGAGAAGGCGACGCAAGAGCTGTTCCAAAAGCTGGACCAGCTCCTCTCGGGGTGATCGGGATGATCGTCGCGCCGTTTCCGACCTCCCCGCGTCCGGCGCCCCCCATCGGACCCGAGCCGATGATTCCTCGACCCCGGGGCTGGGCCGCGCGCTCCGCGGACTAGCGGAGCGGCCGTGGGGCTCACGGGGTTTGAGACCGAGGTGACCCGAGCGGTCGCCACGATCTCTCCGAGCGTCGCCTCGGTCGAGACCCTCAGGATTGCCCAACGGCGTGGCCGTCGGTTGTTCGCGGCGCCCGCCGCCGCGTCCGCCGTGGTCCTCGACGCGTCAGGCTACCTCATCACGAACCAGCACGTCGTCGAGGGGTCGAGCCAGCTCACCGTGCACCTCGCCGACGGGCGAGAGCTCCCGGGGGAAGTGGTCGGCGGCGACGCCGTCACGGACGTGGCGCTCGTGAAGGTCGAGGCGAACGACCTGCCGGCGGCGCGCCGAGGCGACTCGGAGGCGCTTCAGGTGGGGCAGATGGCTCTCGCGATCGGCCACGCCCTAGGACTTCCCGGAGGCCCGACGGTCTCCGCCGGCGTCGTGAGCGCGCTCGGGCGCCCCCTCCCCGGGTCGGATTTCATCTTCGAGGGACTGATCCAGACCGACGCCGCGATCAACCCCGGCAACAGCGGCGGCCCTCTGGCCGACCTGACCGGGGCGGTCATCGGGATCAACGCGGCGATGGTTCCGTTCGCTCAAGGGGTCGGGTTCGCGATTCCGATCCATGCGGTCGGCCGAATCGCGGACGAGTTGAGGCAGAAGGGACGGGTCGTGCGACCTTGGATCGGAGTTCAGGTCGCCGACCTTCGTCCGGAGGTCGCCCGCCAGTACGCCCTCGAGCCGAACTCGGGTCTCCTAGTCGCCGAGGTCGTTCCCCGCTCCCCCTCGCACCGGGCCGGCATCCGACCGGGCGACGTGCTCCGACGGGTAGGTCCGTTCGCCGTTACCAACATCCGCGAGCTCCTCTCCGCGTTGTCGAAGTTCCCGGTGGGTGCCGACGTCGAGATCGGCTTCCAGCGCCGCGGCGCGCCCATGGCGGCGAGCGTGCCGCTCCAGGAGAGCCCCGAGATCTCACGACCCGCGTGAGCCGAACTCCTTCCCCTCGTGAGGCTCGAGACGCTGAGGCGACTCGCTCGAAGAGGACCGTGGGGTTAACCGCCCCGCTGCTCTGGGGGCAGGGAGGATGAACGTCCATGACCGTTGATTTCGTGCTGAAGCGAGCGCCCCGGTACCGTATCGCATCGACCCGCTGGAAGGGCCCGTGGAGTGACGCCCGGATCCACGCGAGGTTCCAGTGGGTCGTGAAGTGGGCGAAGTCGCGCGGGCTCAAGACCGGCAAGTGGATCTTCATGGAGCCGGGGACCCGTCGTTGGGAGGCGGCGGTCGAGGTGAAGGGAAGCGCCCACGGCGAGCGCGGAATCCGGATCCGCACGCTCCCCGCGACGAGGGTCGCCAGCGTGGTCTTCGACACCGACGTGGTCTCTCCCCAGGTCGTCTACCACGGCCTCTCGGACTGGCTTCGCTGGCGTCGCAAGGACCGGACGATCCGGTCCGTCGGAGCCTCCCGCGAGATCTACGACGAGGATCCCTGGCGAAAGAAGAAGGGCGGCTTTCGCGTCGAGGTCCAGTACGTCGTGCGCCCGTAGTGGGAGCAACGCGGGGCCCGCCTTCGACCTCCTACTCGAGCGGCCGCAGCGCCCGGCGGACGAGAGCGATCGCGATCCCGACCAAGACAGCGGTCCAGGCAAAGAGGCCGAGAAGGTAGATTCCGGGCCCGTACGGGTAGGCGGCGCTGCCGAAGAGCGCCTCGCGGATGACGTTGACCGCGAGCGAGACCGGGTTGTATTGGGAGACGGTCCGAAGCCAGGGGGGCATGAACCCCCACGGGTAGAGCGCGTCCGACGTGAGGAGCACCGGGAGGTTGATCGTGTTGACCGCCGCGAAGTACGTCTGCGGGACGTCGATGAGGATACCGAACGTGAGGAAGAGCGTCGCGAACATGAGCGACAGCAGCACGATCGCGCCGAGCACCTCGAGCGACCCCAGAACTCCCACCGACGCTGTCACGTTGAGCCCGTGGAGGCCGGGGATGTGGCCGAGCAGGAGCGCGAGCCCCAGCACAAAGAACGCGAGCAGGATCGGCTGAGCCGCCCCGGCGATCAACCTCGAGCCGAACACGGCGGCGGACGGCGCCGGCGTTCCGCGCACCCGCTTGAAGACCCCGAAGAGCTTGTCGAAGATCACGTTCGCGCCGATGAAGAGCGTCGCGGTGACCGAGACGAACCCCACCATTCCCGCCGAGAAGTACGAGTAGTAGTTCGGGGCGCCCCGGAAGAACTCTTGGTCGAAGATCGCAATCTGCTGGGGGGTGGTGACGCCGAACGACGACGCGTTGATGGTGAAACCGTTGCCGAACAGCAAGAGGTAGAGGAGCGGCAGAAGGAGCGAGGTGAAGATGGCCGCGGGATTGCGGGCGAGCTTCAAAAACTCGCGCCGCGTGAGCGCGCCGAGCTCCCGGAACATCAGCGTCGCCCCCGGAGCGCGCCTCGGATCCGCAACCCCTGCACGGCCTGGTCCGTGGCGGTGGGGCCTTCTTCTTCCCGGAACTCGCGTCCCGTGAACTCGAGGAACACCTCGTCTAAGCTCGGTCGCTTCACGATCACCCCGTTGATGAGAGCTCCGGCCTTCGAGCACGCGTCGACCGCCAGCGGAACGAGCCTCTCGCCGCTCGCGCACTTCACCCGGTAGGTTCCGTCCTGCCGCTGGACGGAGCTAACGCCCGGAAGCGGGCGGAGGACTGCGGTCAGATCCATCGAGGAAGAGGCGGTCTTGAGCGTGACGACATCTCCGCCGAGCTTGTCCTTGAGCTCCCCCGGGGTGCCGGACGCGACGATCGTCCCATGGTCGATGATGGCGATCCGGTCGCACATCCCGTCCGCCTCGTCCAAGTAGTGGGTCGTGACGAACACCGTGACGCCGGTCTCCTTCCGGAGCTTCTGGACAAACCCCCAGAAACCGGCGCGCCCCTGAGGATCGAGCCCGAGCGTCGGCTCGTCGAGGAAGAGGATCCTCGGCTCGTTGACCAGGCCGACGGCGAGCTCGAGCCGGCGCCGCATCCCGCCCGAGTACGTCTTCGCGAGGCGGTTCGCAGCCTCGGTGAGCTGCATCTGGTCGATGAGGGCCTTGGCGCGGGCCCGGCCCTCGGACCGGGCGATCCCGAAGCACCCCGCGGCGACCTCGATGTTCTCTAGCCCGCTCAGGTCTCCGTCGGCGGTTGACTCCTGGAAGATGACGCCGATCTGGCGCTTCACCTCATCCGGGAACTTCTCTACGTCGAGCCCGTTGACGATCGCGCTTCCTTGCGTCGGTCGGAGGCCCGCGGTGAGCATCGAGACGGTGGTCGTCTTGCCGGCACCGTTCGGTCCCAGGAACCCGAATGCTTCGCCAGGGTGGACCGTGATCGAAACGTTCTCGACGGCGCGAATCTTTCCGCCGTAGACCTTCGTGAGATTCTCCGTCACTACGGCTTCGCTTCCTTTCATGGTTCGTTCCTTCCGTCCTTGAGACGCTTCAATCGGTCCGCGATGTCGTCGAGCTTCCCCCGAATCGGGTCGGTCACCGAGGGGTGGGTGCGCTTCAACTCTTCGAGGTACGTCGTGAGGCCGGCGAGCTCCTGGGCCACCTCGGAAGCATTACGGGGGCCCTCGCGGGGCAGCCAGCCCCAGCCCTTCTCGTGAGCATCGACGAGCTCGTAGCGGCCGTCGTCACGCTTTCGAAGGGTCCCCTCGCGAACGAGCTCCTCAAGGAGCGGGTAGACGGACCCCGGAGAAGGCCTCCACCAGCCGTGGGTCATGATTTCCATGTCGTCCATGATCTCGGCCCCGTTTCGCGGTCGGCGTCGAACGATGACCACGATGAAGTTCCTCAGCCCCCGCTTCTTTCGCATTCGCCACATCGAGCGTCGATATCGGAATTCCGATAGCTCTATTTGGCTCTGGCGCACGCTGAGGGTGCACCGCCGGAGTTGGGGTGATTCCACGACCTCGTTGTTCGACGGGGGAAGGGCGGGTCGAGATGGTTCCGGGCCTTACCCTCCGCTCGGAGGGTAGATAATCCGGGTCGAGGTCCCGATGCTCGAGAGTCTTCGTGGCGACCGCCCCAGCGCCGGCGAGCGAGCCGGATGTCAAGGGAACTCTCCGTCTCGGAACGGGGGCTGGCCTCGGACTCGCGGGTGCGGTCCTCGGGATCGTCGTGCCCGTCGCGTTCGTGCTCCTCGCCGCGTACGACCCGGGTGGATTCTTTGTGTTCCGGTCCCAGATGGTGGAGGTGACCGCCATCTTGGTTCTCGCGGGGGCGATCCTCCTCC
>JASHWY010000203.1 GCA_030043835.1 Thermoplasmata archaeon | reverse complement strand
GACGGCCGGCTGTTCCAGGTCGAATACGCCCTCCAGGCGATCCAGATGGGCGGCACCGCGGTCGCGGTGACGTACGATACCGGGATCGTCTTCGTCGCGTACCGGAACCTCCCCGTGAGCTCCCTTGCGGAGGCCGGGTCGATCGAGAAGAGCTTCGCCATCGACGCCGGTCTCGGCTGCGTCACCGCCGGCCTCATTGCCGACTCGCGGGTCCTCGTCGAGTTCCTTCGCGTCGAAGCCCAGCGCCATCGCCTGACGTACGGCGAGCCCGCTCCCTACACGCTCCTCGGCCACGCTCTCGGCACGCTCCTCCAGCAGTTCACCCAGTTCGGTGGCACGCGCCCGTTCGCGGTCTCGCTGCTCTTGGGTGGGTTCAACGGCGGGGTCCCCGGACTCATCGAACTCGACCCGAGCGGCGCCACGATCGGTTGGAAAGCGTATGCGATCGGTCGGAACCGCCGGACGGTCGCCGATTATCTCGAAGAGAAGGTCACGGACAAGCTCACCGAGGACTCGGCGTTCAAGCTCGCCGTCCAGGCCGTCGCCGAGGGCTCGCCCACGCCGTTCCAGCCGGAGGCGCTCGACGTCGCGATCCTCGAACCCGAGACCGAGCTCCGCCGACTCCCGGTCGCCGAGGTCGCCCGACGTGTTCAAGGGATGCCGTTCATCGGAGCGCCCGATCGCAAGACGAACGGCCGCTGATCGACGCGCTCGTACCACCGATTTATAGCGACGCTGCCCTCGCGAGCTCGTGCCCGCCCGTCGGATCGAACTTTCCCCGAACGACGCGCTCGCCCTCATCGAGTACGATCGCCGGGTCTTCGAGCGGTTCGTCCGCCGCGTACGGGGGCTCCCCGGAACGGGGGCGATGAGAAAGCGTGGGATCGGCCACGAGTCCGTCTTCCGAACGCTCGTCCACATCCTGAACGTCCACGAAGTCTGGCTCGTCTACATCGTGCCGGGCCGGAGCCGCGAGCTTCGCACGCTCTTTGAGGATGCGTCGCGCCACCCCACGACCTGGCGGGGGTTCGACGCGTACGCCTCCAAAGTCTGGGCCGGCGTGGAGGCGACCGTCCGAGGTCTCACCCCGCGCTCCTTGGGCCGCCGCGCGAAGGCCCCGTGGATGCCGGGGACCTACTCCGTCCGGGACGTGATCTACCAGACCACCCTCGAAGAAGCCCACCACCTGGGGGAGATCATTGGCGCCCTCTGGCAGGACGACGTGGAGTCACCTCCGATGACGTGGATCGACGTGCGTCGCGCCGCTCCCCGGAGGGCCCGGAAGCGGGCCCGTACGCGGCGCGTCGCCCGCGGGTCCTAGTCCCCTCTCCGCGGGGGCCTATCCGGCGGCGCCGGGGGGCGGACGAGGAGCCAGCGTCCTCGCGAACTCCTCGCGAAGCCCGATCCGCCGACGGGTCCGGTGGTACGTGACCGCGAAGCGGTGCGCCTCGTCCCGCACCGCCCGCAAAAGGAGCATCGGAGCGGAGTTGGGGTTCGGGGTCAGGGGAACCGTTCGATCCGGGGAGTAGACCTCCTCCTCGCGCTTTGCGAGCCCGATCGTCGGGATCCGGTCCGCGAGGCCGAGCTCCGCGAGCGATCCCAGGGCGGCCGAGAGCTGTCCGGCACCGCCGTCGATCACGAGGAGATCCGGTAGGATCTCCTCCTCCGCGAGGCGACGCCGGTAGCGACGGCGAACGACCTCGGCGACCATCGCGAAGTCGTTCGTCCCCGGCACCGAGCGGATCCGAAAGCGACGGTACTCGGACCGTTTGGGCACGCCGCGCTCGAAGACGACGAGCGAGCCCACCGCATGGGAACCCTGGAGGAGCGAGATGTCGATCCCTTCGATCCGGTTCGGGATCGTCGGGAGCGTGAGCAGGCTCTGGAGCGCGAGAAGGACCTCGCGCGGAGGGGCGCGAACCACGACCTGGTCGACCGTCGCCCGCGCGAGACGCTCCGCGAGACGGCCGAGGGCGGCGTATCGACCCGTCGGCCGGAACTGGACCTCAACGCCCCGGGAGCCGAAGAGCTCGTCGAGGGTCGCGTCGATCCCCGCCGGGCGGGCACCCGCCACGTAGATCCGGTCGGGGAGCTCGAACCGGCCCCCGTAGTACTGCGTCAAAAAGTGTCGGAGGACCTCGCCGGGCTCGGGGACGTCGTCGGCGGGGATCGTGACGAGGTGCGGCTCCGTGCCTCGCACCTCGCCGTCCTCGACGCGCAGCAGACCGACCGCGACCCTCAGCGTCGCGGGGTCGTTCGGGAATGCGAGCGCGAGCACGTCGGCCCGACCGGTGCCGCGTCCCACGACCGCCTGGCGCTCGGCGAGGGCGCCGAGCCCCTTGAGGGCGTCGCGCAGGAGGGCGGCCCGTTCGAACTCCTCCCGGGCAGCGGCCTCCCGCATCCCCTCTTCGATCACCGGGCGGATCTCGACGGTCTTCCCGCGCAGCGCCTCGATCGCTCGATCGACCTGGGCCCGGTACGTCTCCCGGTCGATCGCCCCGATGCACGGCGCGCTACAGACCTTGAGGTGGTAGTAGAGGCACGCCTCCTTCGGGAGGCGAACGCACCGACGGAGCTGAAAGAGGTCGCCCAAGAGGTGCTCGACGCTCCGAGCCTCTCGGGCGCTCGTGTACGGACCGAAGAGGAGAACGCCCGCGCGCCGCCGGGGACGGCGGACGAGGACGATGCGGGGGAACTCCTCGCCCACGGTGACGGCGAGGAACGGGTAGCTCCGGTCGTCCTTCAAGAGGACGTTGTAGGGGGGCTGGTACTGCTTCACGAGGCTCGCCTCGAGGAGGAGCGCCTCGCGCTCCGTCGACGTCGGGACGAACTCGACGCTCGTGCTCTGCGCGACGATCGTGCCGTCCTTCTCGACCCGCGCGCGCAGGTGGTCCAAGACCCGTCGCCTCAGGCTCCGTGCTTTTCCCACGTAGACCACGTCGCCTCGGGCGCTTCGGAAGAGGTAGACGCCCGGCGCATCGGGCCCGGTCCGGAACCCTTCGTTCGTCGCCGCCGCGAGGTGGCTCGCCGGGACGAACGACGGGAGCGCGGGTCGAGGAGGGTCCGTCACGCGCGGGTCCGAGGCGCGATCGGGGTCGGCAGCGTGAGGACCGGGGCGAGGAAGCGCCCGGTAAAGGAGCGGGCGACGCGCGCGACGTCCTCGGGCGTCCCCTCGGCGATCACGT
>JASHWY010000202.1 GCA_030043835.1 Thermoplasmata archaeon | reverse complement strand
AGCGGCTTTCCGAGCTTCGCGCTCAGGAAGACGGCCATCGCGAGCGGGCGGTCGGCGATGTAGCTCCTCTCCTCGAGGAGACGGAGGACGTCCTCCGGGCTCTTCCAGCCATCGGGGTCGTTCATCGTCGACGCGCGAGGGACCTCGCGGTGATCGACCGAACCGCCGTTCTCCCATCAACCTTTCCGACCGAGGTCCCCGCCGGGGGATGGGGGGGAACGTTCCGAGGGTCAGGGCTTCTTCCCCGAGGCGGCTGCGGGCACCGTCCCGTGAAGAACCCGCCAGACGGATTCGGCGGTCACGGGCATCGGAAGATCGGTCACGCCGTACGGCGCGAGCGCGTCGACGACCGCGTTGACGTACGCCTGGCTCGACGCGATCGTACCGGTCTCCCCGATCCCTTTGACCCCGATCGGGTTGTGCGGGGATGGTGTGACGGTCATCGCCGTCTCCACCGTGGGCGCCTCGAGCGAGCTCGGCACGAGGTAGTCCAAAAAGTTCGCCGTGAGGAGGGAGCCGTTCTCGTCGTAGACCGCTTGCTCGAGCATCGCCTGGGCGAGCCCCTGGAGCACGCCCCCGTGGACCTGGCCCTCGACGAGCATCGGATTGATCTGGCGGCCGCAGTCGTCGACCGCGACGTACCGACGGATCGCGACCTGACCCGACGTCTTGTCCACCTCCACGACGCAGATGTGGGCGCCGAACGGGAAGACGAAGTTCGGGGGGTCGTAGAACGTGGTCGCCTCGAGGATTGGCTCGACCTCTTTCGGCATATTCCAGGCGGTGTAGGCCGCGAAGGCGAGCTCCTGGATCGACTTCGACTTCGCGGGGACGCCCTTCACCGTGAACTTCCCGTCCTTGAACTCGAGGTCGTCCTCGCTGACCTCGAGGAGGTGGGCGGCGATCTTCTTCGCCTTGTCGCGGATCTTCCGGGCCGAGAGAGCGACCGACCCTCCTTCGACCGCGGTCGTGCGGCTGCCGTAGGTCCCCATCCCCATCGGGGTCGATTTGGTGTCGCCGTGGATGATGTCGATGTCGGCGACCGGTAGCCCGAGTTCGTCCGCGACGATCTGAGCGAACGTCGTTTCCTCGCCCTGGCCGTGCGGGTGGGCGCCGGTGTACACGCTCGCCTTCCCCGTCGGAGTGAGGCGGACGGTCGAAGAGCCCCACAGCCCGCCCTGGAATCCGATCGCACCGCAGACGGCGGAGGGCCCGAGGCCACAGAGCTCGACGTACGTAGAGAGGCCAATGCCGAGGAGCTTGTTGCCGAAGGTTCGGCTCTTCGTCTGTTCCTTCCGAAGGTCGTCGTAGCCAACCAGGTCGATTGCCTTCTTAAGGGTCGCCGCGTAGTCGCCGCTATCGTAGGTGAGGCCGAGAGCGGTCTGGTACGGGAACTTCTCCTTCGGGATGAAGTTCTTCCTGCGGATGTCGACCGGGTCCATCCCGAGCTTCCGAGCGAGCAGGTCGACCATCCGCTCGACGATGAAGAGGGCCTCCGGTCGTCCGGCGCCGCGGTAGGCGTCCGTCGGCACCGTGTTGGTGAACACGCCTTTTACTTCGACGCGACCGGCCTGAATGCCGTAGCACCCGCCGAGCATGAACCCGAAGAGAATCGTCGGGATCCCCGGGGCGGCGGTCGATAGGTAGGCGCCCATGTTGGCGATCGAGCGGACCTTGATCCCGAGGATCGTCCCGTCCTTCTTGGCGGCGAGGTCGATGTACTGGACGTGGTCGCGCCCATGGATCGCGGAGACGAAGTTCTCGGAGCGGTCCTCGACCCACTTCACCGGTCGTCCGAGCCGCGTCGCGAGGTGGCTCACCACGAGCTCCCAGGGATAGCAGGGGATCTTGCTGCCGAAACCTCCCCCGACGTCCGGCGCGACCACCCGGATCTTCTCTTCAGGAATTCCGAGCACGAGCGCGAGCACGAGACGGTGGATGTGGGGATTCTGGGACGTGACGTAGAGCGTGAGCTCCTTAGACCCGGCGTCGTACTGCGCGAGCGCGGCGCGCGGCTCGATCGCCGAAGGGATTAACCGCTGGTTGACGAGGCGTTGCGAGAGAACAAGCTCGGCCTCCTGGAAGACCTTGTCGACGGGGCCTCCTTCGAGCTTCCAGGTGAACGCGAGATTCCCGGGGGCCTCTGCGTGGAGCTGGGGCGCGCCCTTCTCGAGCGCTTTCTCCTGCAGGGTCACGGACGGCAACGGGGCGTAATCGACCTCGATCAGGTCGCGAGCGTCCTCGGCGATGTACGGGTCCTCCGCCACGACGACCGCGACGGCCTCGCCCGCGTACCGCACGACGTCGCTCGCGAGGGCCGGATAGGGAGGGGTCTTCAGGTCGGAGTTCGGGATCAGCCAGGCCGTCGGCACCGGTCCGACCTTTCCTTTGAGGTCGGCGGCGGTGAAGACGCCGACGACGCCCGGAAGCTTGGCCGCCGCAGCGGTGTCGATGCGACGGATCTTCGCGTGGGCGTACGGGCTCCGAAGGAACTTTGCGTGGACCGTTCCCGCAGGGTTCAGGTCGGCCACGTACTGGCCCAGCCCCGTCAGGAACCGGTCGTCCTCCTTCCGCTCGATCGACTGGCCCAGGGGACTCGAGGGAGGTGGGGGCGTCGCGGCCTGCGCCATCGGTCTAGCTCCTCCCGCCGGCCGCCACGTCGGCGATCGACTTCACGATGTTTTGGTAACCGGTGCACCGGCAAAGGTTGCCCGAGATGGCGGCGCGGATCTCCGCCTCGCTCGGCCGAGTACTGTTCTTGAGGAGCTCGTGGGCGGCCAAGACCATGCCCGGCGTGCAGAACCCGCACTGGAGTCCGTG
>JASHWY010000201.1 GCA_030043835.1 Thermoplasmata archaeon | reverse complement strand
GGCCGATCCGGCGGCGTTGATGGGAGGGGGCGACCATCACGTCGGCGATGAGGGGGCCGTTCGGCGCGCGGACGACGAGGCAAGCCCCAACGATCGTGCCGTGTTCCTCGGCGACGACCGACGAACGGGGGAGAAACTCGCCCCAGCGTCCCCCCATGAGGTCCGCGACCTGGCGCTCCGCATCGCGTCGATCGTCGAGGTCGAGGAGGAAGAGATACCGGTCGAGTTTCCCCCGATACGCGAGCGAGTGGACCCTCGCGAGCCCGGCGACGTCGCGGGCCGTTGCCGGTCGGAGCGTCACGCCCGCAGGGGATTCGGCCGGAGGTACCGCTCGTTCGGGAGGAAAGCGCATCTCGGTGCGTCCGAACCGGCGGAACCCTAGCTCTCGCATCGTCCGCTCGACGTCGGCGGTGCTCCCGCCCGCAAGGAGCCCGGGAGCGAAGGCGATCGGCCCCACCGTCCGTTCGATCGCGTCGAGGAGCTCCCGGTACCGATCGACGGTTCGATGGCCCTCCGCGAGGTACAGGACCTCGAGCGACGTCCCGAGAGGTCCGGCCGAATCCCACCATGCGAGCCCGATGGGCGTGGGCCGGTCCCCGTCGTAGACCAGCGCGCCGTGAGCGAACCCGTCGCGAAGGGCGCCCTCGGTGGGGGCGTCGCCGAGATTGAGATCCTCGCCCAGCAGGGCGTACTCCTGCGACGCGGCACGAAAGTACGAGAACGTGGCTTGCGGGTCGGCCGAGAACGGCCGGAGGCGGATCATGACCGGCCTCGGACCCGGGATTCGGTGAAGACGTTGCCTAACGCGGGGTCGCAGGATCCGCGCATTCTGGGTGAGGAACAGCGAATCGTGCGCACAAGCTAACCGATTAACCCTCCCGTTGGCGATGCCCCATCATGCCGCTCTTCGTCGCCGAACACCGCCATCCCGCCGATGGATGCCCGGCCGCGAACCCTCGGATGGCCCCGTTCCTCCTGAAGGTCCTCGCGAACGAGGAGGCATCGAAGCACGGCCTCCGCATCGAGGCCGACGCCGTCGAGAAAGGAAAGCACCACCTCTACATCATCGTGGACGGTCCGAGCGAGGCCGCCGTCCGCCAATACCTCGCGCCGTTCGCCGAGGTGGGAAGCCTCGAGGTCGTCCCGGCGTCGACCTGCGAGGACGTCGTCGCCCGTGGGATCTGCTGACCGACGGTGTGCCTCTACTTCGGTCCTGGTTTCGTCAGACGTAGAGCTTGTCGTCGTAGCAGTAGTAGCGACCGTACTGCGCGATGTACGTGGTCGGCTTGCCGCACTTCGAGCAGAACGGTGTCGGGGGCGCGGCCGCGCTCGGAGGAGGGGGAGGGGTCGCCGGCATCGGAGCTTGAGCCATCGGCGCGCCGGCCTGCTGGGGGATCATGGCTGAGGGTGGCTGGTAGCCTACCGGCGCCGGCGGGTAGCCCATCCCTGACGGCTGACCCTGGCTCCGTTGCAAGGTGATCACGGTGTCGAACTTGATGTAGGCAATCAGCAGGATGATCCCGAGCACAATCCCGAAGATGAGCCCGAGGACCAACCAGAGGAGGGTCTGCGACTTGGCGGCCTCGTACTGATGGGCGTTGACCTTGTCCGCGATCGACCTCATCTGGGTGTAGACGAGGATCGCGATCAAGCCTGCGATCACTAACCAGATCGCCGTGTAGGCGCGGAGAACCACCAAGAAGATGCCCGCCACCAGAAAGAGGATCGCGAAGATGATCGCGAGGATCCTCGCCACGTGCAGCATCGACTGGATCGATTGAACCTCGGGGGGTTCCATCCCGGCGGATCCCGGAGGAGGCGTGTACTGCGAGTATCCCACGCCGTTCCCCCGAAATCGGGAGCGAGGCCCCCTTCTTAGACCCACCGCCCTCGGAGGAAAGAGCGGCGGGCCCGGGTGGGCCGAAACGCGGCGAGGTACCGAGCCGCGGTGGAATCTATATACCAGCAAGCGGATATGTCAATCGTCAGACAAAGAAAGGGGCGTTGTCTGACGACATGGTCGAGACGTCGGAGCGGGTCACGGTACGAATCCCGCAGGATCTCCTCGAGAAGTTGAAGCAGATCCAGGCGCTCAAGGGGACACCGACCGTCTCCGACGCGATCCGGGAAGGGCTCGAGCAGTACATCGAGCTCAACCTTCCTCCTCAGAACATCCGCAAGGTGGTGGTCGAGCTCTCGCGTCAGGACAATAGCCGTCTCGAGGAGTTCGTCCGCGAAGGGAACTCGGTCAGCGTCGACGACGCGGTCCGCTCGGCGGTACGCGAGTACATCCGCACCCGCTTAGAGCAGCTCGGCCCATCGACCCGATCTCACCGCCGAGAAGGGGAACCGGTGGCGGCCGAAGGCTCCCCTCCGCCCTAGGCGGTCGGGAGCGACGATGACGGGCGAGGCGCCTCCCCCCGAAGCGTGGGCCGCGATGGCCGCGGACCCTTCGGTCGCCGTCGTGGGGCTCGGGGGCGCCGGCAGCGAGGCGGTCCAGGACCTGGTCGGTCTCGGGATCCCCGGGGTGCGCGCGGTCGCGATCAACACCGACGTAAAGCACCTCCTTCGGATGGGCGTCGAGGAGCGGATCCTCCTCGGCCAGCGGGAGTTGAGGGGCCGGGGGAGCGGCGGCGACCGAAGCGTGGTCCTGCGGGCCGCCGAGGAGGGCAAGGAGGAGATCCTCCGACGCTTGGGACGCTTTGAGCTCGTGTTTCTCCTCGCCGGTCTCGGGGGCGGCACGGGGAGCGCGCTCCTTCCGTTCTTCGCGCGGGCGTTACGGGAGACCGAGGCGCTCGCGGTCCCCGTGGTCTTCCTCCCGTTCAAGGTCGAGCTCGAGGCGAACTCGCTTCGGCGCGAGAACGTTGAGGCGACCGTCGCCGACCTTGAGGAGATGGGCGGTCTCCTCCTCGTCCTTGCGAACGAGAAGCTCCGCCGCTTTGAGTCGCTCCCGATCCACCGGGTCTTCCAGGTCCGCAACGCCTACCTTCACTCGCTCGTCGCGAGCCTCGTCGACATGATCGAGAACCCGTCGCAGCTGAACGTCGACCTCGCGAGCTTGAAGAACCACCTTCGGGAGGCCGGGCTCTCGACCCTCCTAAGCGGAGAGCATCACATCTCCGAGCCCGAACGGCTCGTGCACCAGGCGCTGAGCGACACTCTCCTCGACTTCCACCTCTCGGAGCACCCGTCGGCGCTCGTCCATCTGGACGGAGGCGCCAACCTGACGCTCCGTACCCTCGACCGGGTGCTTCACACCATGCGCCAGCGTCTCGGCGAGCCCGAACGGCTCGTCTTCGGCACCCGGGTACGTCCCGAGGCCCGCGACGTGGTCCGCCTGACGGCGGTGGTCGGCGGCCTCAAGCCGCGGACGGTCCGGGACGCGCTCCGCACGCCCTCGCCCCACGGACCGTTGATGGCCCACTAGCGGGCGCGCGCGTTCGAGCTCGCTTCCCGTACGTCGAGCGCATGGTGGACGAGGTCGATCACCTGGCTGGTGCGAAGCGACCGGGGCCCGACGGAGAGCATCGGGACGCCCCGTTCGACCCCGATGGCCCGTTCCGCGTCGGACGGGTCGTACGGGTCCGAGACGACGGCGGCAAGCTCCCCCGACGGAGCGACCCATTCTTCGAAGGGCGTCCCGGTCTCCGCGAGCCACACCGAGCCGGGCTGAGAGAGGAAGGAGGCGATCTCGGCTCTCGGGTCCGCGGGACCGACCGTAAGCCCGGGGGACGCCTCAACGTCCCGGTCGACCGTCCGCGACCGGACCAGGGCGTTTTTGAGGAGGGCCGCGGTCGACCGCTCGTCCGGGTTGAGGTAGCGGAGCCGGGCCCCTCGGAGCGTGATCCGCCGGGCGTGGGGCGGCGGTTCGGAGAGAAAGAGCACCGTGACCTCGGTATCCCGTCGGAGGTCGTTCGAGAGCGTAAAGGCGGTCGAGACGGCCCGGGCGATCTCGTCCATCCGGCCCGCGCCCCCGGCGAGGTCGTTGAGGGTGAAGTCGCCGGTGACGGGGACTCGGTGGGCGAGGAGCAGGAACCGGCGCACGTCCCGGACGACCCGTCGGGGCGGTTAAGGGTTCGTCGCGGGCCTCGATCTCCGGTCGCCGGGCGATCGGCACCCGAGGGCGGGCTCGGGAGGCCGGGGAATATGGGCCCTAGGTGTCGTCGATCCGGCGACGGGTCCTACCCCCGGAGACGGGGGGAGACGGGAGAGGGTTCTGGCGGCGCTCGAGCCAGACCTCGTCCCCGAGCTCGTGGTAGACGGCGTGCGCCGGGAGGCCCGTTCCGTGCTCCCCGTGGGGGAGTCGGAACGCGCCCGAACGATGGGCGTTCGAAGAGTAGATGACCTCCTTCTCCCCCGCGGCCGCCATCGCGGCGCTTTCCTCGCGGGCCAGGTCGAAGATCCGGTCCTTTCGGAACATCCAGTAGTGGATCCGCCACTCCCGACCGTCGTAGAGGGTCGTCTCGTCCCGCTCGGTCTCGAGAATACCGGTGTCCTCGAGCATGTAGAACGTGTCCCGGTCGTCGGGTTCGAGGACGTTGTCGATGATCCGCTCGTTGAACCCGAAGAAGTTGAGCACGTGGGCGGCGATCGACCGGGCGTCCTCAGGGCGCATCCCTTCGTGGCCGACCGACCGACGGATCGCCTTCGCGAGCGAGTCGAAGTCGACGGGGCCGGCGACCTCAGCGAGGGCCGAGTCCGTCGGGATCCCCGCACGGGTCGTGGTGATGTCGGCCTGGGTCCGGAGGGGAACCGGGTTCCTCAGCACGTACGGCTTCAACGGGGCCCCTGACTTCAAGGCCTCGCGCCCGCGAGTCCGCATATCGCAACTTATCCCTTGGGTCGGTATAAATACCTTCGGAAATCCGTTGGGCTCGACGCTTCCCAACGACGTGCCCAAGCCTAGTAATAGGGGGTCAGAGGACCACGCGGCGACCCCGACCGACCCTCTGGAGCCCTTCGATCCCCGGCCTCCACTCGTCTTCCTCGATGCGGAACTCGAGCTCCGCCAGCTGGGCGAACTCCTTGGGGAAGGGGAAGAGCGACCGCGCGAGGTAGACGTGCGCGAACGGGCCGCTCGACGGCGCCGTCCACGGCTTCCCGGCGTCGACCACGGAACGGTACTCATAGTACTCTGGTGCCGGAACGAACCAGAGGACGCTGTCGTCAGTCCCCCGGCCGGCCCGGGGCCCCCGGGAGGAGACGTGGAGGCCGAGGTGGCGGATAACACCGGTCGGGAGGCTGAAGAGGTGGCGGTCCCCCGGTCGGGCCGACGCGATGAGGCGGCCCCGGACCGTCTCCACGGCAAGAGCCTCCCGGGCCGGGCGGGAGGCGAGGACCCGCACCACGCCCGGTCCGCGGGCGAGGAAGGAGATCGAGCGGCTCGCCTCCCGGGCCGCCCCCTGCTCCGGCCGGAACTGGATGAGGTCGACGACCTCGCTCGGGAGCTGCATCGTGAGCCAGGTCGGGTGTCCGGCGCGCAGGACGACGTACTCCATACTGCGCTAGTTCGACGGTGCCCGGGCTATAAGAATCCTAGGAAAATCGGTCGGCACCGTTCACGCCCGAGGCGAAAGGCTTCGGATCGCGGCGACGACGTCGCCGAACCGCGTCGTGGTAATGCTCACGTCGGCCTCGCGCTGCACCTCCGGGAGCGGGGCGTTCACGGCAACGCCGCCGCCCACCCGTCGGAACACCTCGGCGTCCGACCGGCCGTCTCCGACGTGGACCGTTTCCCGCGGGGGAACCTGGGCTCGTTCCGAGAGCCGTAAGAGCCCTCCCAGCTTGTCCGCCCGCACCGGGCCGGGTCGGGTCAAAAGACCGTTCTTCTCGACCGAACCCAAGGTTCCCTCGAAGTCGTCGAACCCGAACGTCTTTTGGTACCAGGCGCAGACGTAGGGCGGGTTGTGCGTTAAGAGCGCGACCCGCGCGCCCAGGTCTTGGAGAGCGCGGACCCCCTCGGAGACTCCGCTCAGTCGCGGCGTCGCGGCGAGGACGGCCTCGACCTCGACTATCGTGTGCCCGTTCGCAAGGTCGAGGAGGTCGGCCAGGTGCTCGTCCTCACCGATTTCGTGGGCGAGGAATCGCCGCCTCGTCGCCTCAAAGAGCGAGACGCGGCCGAACGCCTCGGCGATCCTCCGCCAGCCGTGGACGAGGGTGAGGGTTCCGTCGATGTCGATCGTGACGAGACGCCACGGGCTTGACGGCACCGTCCCTCCCTACGATCGGCTGCCGATGCCCATCAGGATGCCACCGATCCAGACCGCGGCGATCCCGGCGGCGGCGACGGGCAGGGCCGTTAAAAGACGCCCAGGGGCCGTGGGGATGAGGACCGAGAGGAGGAAGAGACCGACCAGCGTGAGGAGGAGCCCTAGGAGGACCTTCGTCGCCTTCGAGAACCGGGGGCGTCGGGCTCCGTTCGCGGTCGCAACGGTTCCCTCCAATGACATCCCAAGACCACGAACGGCCGGGGAGATAACCGTGCTGCCGGGAGGGCCCGCGGAATCCTAGCCCGGCGGACGGGCCGCGTCAAGCTCGGAGGGTGGGATCGAGAACTCGAGGCTCTCTCGGCGGGCCGCTGCTTCGGTCGCCCGACGCTCCTGGGAGACGCTCCGAATGAACGGTCGCGCCCCGATGGGAGAGACGATCGTCGTCACGAGCCCGACCCCCGCGACGACCGTATAGATCGTGACGGTGAACACCCCGAGGCTCAGGAGGATGACCGCCATCGCGAGCTCGACGGCGCCGCGGCTCGAAAGGAGGAACCCCGCGCCCATCGATTCGGAGCCCGACCAGCCGAGGCTCCTCGAGATCCCGGCTCCCACGAACACTTTGGCGAAGATCGCGTAGAGCACGATCCCCACGAACGCGAGGATCGAGATCACCGAGCCCGTGAGGCCCCTAAAGTCGGTCCCGAAGCCGACGAGCGCAAAGA
>JASHWY010000200.1 GCA_030043835.1 Thermoplasmata archaeon | reverse complement strand
CCAGGGGTTCGTCGACGAGCTCGTTAAGTTCCACGAGGGACGGGCCGACAAGGAGATCGCCCGCGTCACCGAAGAGGCCGGCGAGCTCACCGACGACCAGAAGGCGAGGATCCGGGAGAAGCTCGCTCCCAAGTTCACCCGAGAACGGGGCTTCGAGGTCATCGCGCGCGCCCACGGGACCGACGACTTCGGCGCGTTCCGCGACGTCGACTTTGTCGTCGAGGCGGTCTTTGAGCGCGCCGACGTGAAGCGAGCGGTGCTGGAAGCACTCGACGAGGAGCTCCCCGAGTACGCCGTGATCGGTTCGAACACGTCGTCGCTCTCGATCACGCGTCTCGCGAAGGGGCTCCGCCACGCTCGCCAAACGCTCGTAACACACTTCTTCAATCCCCCGTACACCCTCCCGCTTGTCGAGGTCGCCGGAGGCGTCGAGACCCGCGAGGACGTGATCGCGGACACGATCGACTTCCTCCAGGGGCTCCGCAACCACCGGTACCCGCTGCTTCCGATCCGGGTCAAAGAGTCGCCGGCGTTCGTCGTGAACCGGCTCCTCATGCCGGTCCTCAACGAAGCATGCTTCGCCCTCGACGAAGGCCTCGCCTCGTCGCGGGACATCGACGCGGCGATGAAGGCCGGAGCGGGGATGCCGATGGGACCGTTCGAGCTCGCCGACATGATCGGGCTCGACGTCGCCCTCGAGGTGACGGAGACGCTTTACCGCGAGTTCGGCGACTCCAAGTACCGCGCGGGCTACGCGCTCCGACGTCTCGTTGACGCCGGCCATCTCGGCCGCAAGACGGGGCAGGGCTTCTACGACTACACCACCTAAAGGAATCCCACCCGCCAAGTCGGGCCGCGAGAGATAGCGTCTTAGGGGGAACTCAAGTCAGGTCCTCGATGCGGTTTCCCTCCGCGGAGTGGGCGAGCGCCTTCAAGGCGGCGTTGAACGCGAACCCGGCGTACCACGATGCCGCAGCCGCCTGGGAGGGGGACATCCTCCTCCTCGTCCGACCGTCGGACTGGAGCGCGCCCGCGCCAGGAATCCACCTCGCGCTCTCGCACGGGGAGTGTACCGAGGCGACGTACTATGCGGATGCGCGGCCCGTGGCGAGCGAGTTCGTCTATGAGGGCTCCCCCGAGAACTGGGAGCGCCTGCGCCGACATGAGATCGATCCGGTGACGGCGATCCTCAATGGGACGTTCAAGGTTCGCGGCAACCTCGCGAAGATGATGCGGTTCACCCGCGCGGCGAAGGAGCTCGTCGAAACGGCCGGCTCGATCCCGGACGGGTAGTCGAAACCTACGCTGGGGTCGGGGGCGGGCCCGTGGAAGCGGGCATCGAGGAGGGGGCCGTGGTCGGAGTCGTGGCGGCCGCTTGGGGCCGGGCCGGTGGGATCGGCGGAGGGGCTGCCCCCGCGGGCCTCGGCGGAACGGCGGGCGGTTTGGGCGGAGGCGGCATCAGCTTTCGTTTGAGAAACGCGAGCATGGCCGCCCAAGCCCTTTCGGCCGCGACGAGGTCGTACGCCGAGAGGTCCCGGGAGAGGAACCCGTGGCGCGCGCCGGGGAGGTCGAAAAACGATGTCGGGGCGTTCGTCGCCGACCTCGCGCTCTCGAGCTGGGCCCGCGCCCGCTTCGACGCTCGGTCGGACGATCCTCCTACGAACAGGACCGGGATCGTGACGAGCTTCGGGAGGTCTAAAGGGCGCACCGGCATCGGGTAGGCGAGGACCGCCGCTGCGAGGCGAGTCTCCCGGGCCGCGAGGGCGAGCGCGAGGCTCGCCCCGTAGGAGGCCCCGAAGACCGCGCTCTTCCCCGGGTCCACCATCTCCCGGCCACGAAGGTAGGAGAGCGCGTCCGTGTAGAGGGCGACGAGCTCGTTAACTCGCTTCGAGCCCACGGCGATCCCGCCACGGAATTGCGCGGACGAGCGCAAGGTGACGTGGTGGGAGGCCCTGATGCCGTCGGTCTTCGCGACGTCCGGGAGCAGCACCTCGAAGCCTTCTCGCGCGAACCGGATCCCGGCGTCGAGGAGCGTGGTCGTGAGCCCATACACGTCCGGCGTTGCGAGGACGACGGGATGCCGGACCGTCTTCGTCGGTGAGAGGACGATGGCCGGCGCCTTCCCGGTCGACGAGACGACCGTTTCGAAGTAGACCCGCTCGCTTCGATAGAGAGGAGCCGGGACGCCGGGCTTCTTGTCGGTCTTGAGCCACGTTTTGTTGAGAAAATCGATGACGCAGAGCTTGAACCGTTCCTTGGTGAGGACCACAACCGCTTGGCGCTCGCCGCAGACGTCGCAGACGCCGATGACGCCGCTGCCGAACTCCGCGGCCGGAAGGTCCAACAGTCGATCGTCGTCCCGCATCTCGTGGGTCCGGTCTCTTTCTTATCTCTCGAGCCGGGCTCGCTTCTTAACCGTTACCGCGCTTCCCTGGTCGGGCCACGCCCTCCCGGCGTTCACGGTGGGGTATCGCGCGGGGTCTACCTCGTACGATCTCGAGCCGCTGGCGGTCTCTCGGAACGAGCGCCGTGACGTGGCGCGCCACAAGACGTTTCGCGAGGACCCGATCCGCCGTCACGACCCACGCGCCCTGACGGACCGCGACGCCGAGGACAGCGTCGTCGCCCCGGCCGCGGGACCGGACCACGGGAAAACGGTCGGCGAGCGTTCGGGCCGCCCCGGCCCAGGGCTCATGGTGACCGACGAGGAGATCGAGCTCGGCGATCACGCTCGAGGGGATCTCGATCCGGGCTCCCGGGCGGCATCGATCGACCTCCTGTTCGAGCGGGAAACCGGACTTTACCGGAAGGAAGAGAGCGTTCGTGTCGAGGAAGACCCGGGGCCGCCGCGAGGCCGCCCGGGGACGCCTAGCGGCGGACGACGACGCCGAGTCGGTCCCGGTCGTGCTCGACTCCCCCTCGTCGCCCGCGCAGTAGGTAGCGCTGCGACTTCTGATTCGCGGTCTTCGGAATCTCATCGATGAACTCGAGGAACTGCGGCACCATGAAGAACGGTAACCGTTCCGCGAGGAACTCGAAGATCTCGCGGGGATCGGCACTGGTTCCCGGTTTGAGCTGTACGAACGCCTTCACATCCTCTTCCCCGAGGGGCGACGGGACGCCGACGACCACCGAATCGAAGACCGCGGGGTGTCGGTTCAGCACCGTCTCGACGTCATACGGCGCGAGGTTCTCGCCGCGCCGGCGGATGACGTCCTTCTTTCGGTCTACGAAATAGTAGTATCCGTCGGCGTCCCGAGTCACGTAGTCGCCGGTATGGAACCAGAGATTGCGCCACGATTCGGCGGTCTTCTCCGGCTTATTGAGGTAGCCCAGGAACATCGTGAACGGGGCACGCGGCCGTACGATGAGCTCCCCCCTCACGCCCGCGGGAACGGGGCGATCGTCGTCGTCGACGACGTCGGCCTCGACGAACCCGAGGGGTGTGCCGACCGACCCCAACCGGATCGCGGCCGGCGGGTTCATGAGGGTGGTGCAGCCACACTCGGTCATTCCGTAGAGCTCGACGATCGTGAGCCCGAAGCGT
>JASHWY010000199.1 GCA_030043835.1 Thermoplasmata archaeon | reverse complement strand
GCTCGGGACCGAGGTCCAAGGTAGCGAGTTCCAAAGCCCGTAGAGCCACTCGGGGCCCGCGTTCATGACTTCGGTGTCGCCCGTGTTCCAGTAGGTCGAGATACCCGTGGCGGTCTCGCCGGTATCGCCGCCCCAGTTGTACGCGGACGGGACGTTCTTCCACCCGCCGGTGTTGTTTTCGTACTGGAGGGACGTGGTGGCGTCGAGCGAAGAGAAGACTGCGTTCGAGCCGCCGATCGCTCCGCCGAGGATGAACTCGGAATCGTACATGAACCCGCCCGGTGTGTATTGGTACCCGTTCACTTCGAACCCGATCGGGTTGAGCGGCGTCGCGGCTTGACCGGTGCTGTTGAATACGACCGTGTCCCAGACCCCCGTCATCGAGAAGCCACCGGCCCCGGAGAACCGGTAGCCGAAGTCGATCTGGTCCTCGTGGGCCGCGTTGACGGACGCGTTGTTGTAGAGCTGGATCGTGAGCGGGTACGTCGCCGCGGAGATGGGGATCGTTGGTCCGCTGCAGTCATAGATTCCCCACTCGGTGACAATGTCGTAGATGCTCGGCACGCCCGAGCAACCCGACAGGAGCGCGTTGGGAGCGATGTTCGCACCGGTCGAGGTAAAGTTGAAGATGGCCGAAACGAAGTGGAGCCCCGAGTCGGTGACCTGGACGACGTTCTGCGTCCAGTACGTCCCCTCGTAGCTCCCCGGCACGGTCACGTTCGTGAGGACCGTGTTCAGCTGAATCGTGAATTCGTAGGTCGAGGCGACATTTCCCAGGTGGTTATCACCGGGATCGATGGTGAAATACCCTCCAGGGTTTGTGGCGTTCGGCTGGCTGGCGAAAGCGATCTGACCCAGTACGTGGGTCGTATTGTAAGCGTAAGGACCGCCCGACCCGAGACCGAAGTCGGTGATACCGATCGGGGCGGGCTGCGAAGTGTACAAGGGAACGACCTCGCCCGCCGCGGTCGATTGGGAGTGGTCAAGGAGACCGTACGCCGGTAGCGAGACCAGGGGAGGCAATCCTGCGGCCCTCAAACGCCCTTCGTCGGCGGCCAACTGAAGTCCGGCAGGAGTATTCGTAGCAGAAAGGAGGGCGATAGGGGAGGAGTAGGGACTCGTGGGACCCGGGGAGGCGCTCAAAGGATTCGAGGGTTCCGTGGAGAGCGCCGAGCTCGCTCCAGTGGATCGAGCGCTCTCGGCCGTGGTGCTCGGCGAAAGGATCGCCGTCCCGGGAAGCACCATCAGAGCACAAACGATGAGCACGATCGGCAGTATCCAGACAGCTTTGAGATAGGGCGACCCGGCCGTCATATCGCGCGGCCACCAGAGTACCGATATACATACCTTACGTGACCGCTCGGTGAGCCGCTCGCCCGCCCTCCCGATGGTTCTGAGTCGGGAACGGCTCAGTCAATGTTCGCGCGGAGAGAAATTTTGCGGCGACGTATCTTGCCCTGAGGCCGACCTGACGGTCTCGAGGGGTCGCTCGGCATAGAGAAGGAGACCTTGCGAAAAACCCCGACCGACCCGGTCCGGGCGAGGGTTCGTGAAGCCAGCACGCGCGAGCTCTCCCAAGAGCCGCGCCTCCACCTGGGCGACGCTCCCTTCTCCTTCGGGAGACTCGTTTCTCGCGGCCAGCTGGTGGAGACCGACCACGAACCGCCCTCCGGGCCGCAGCACGCGAGCCACCTCTCGAAGGCTCCTTTCGAGCGGGGCCCACAGCAGCACGTTGTTGAGCGAGAGCACCCCGTCGAACGAGCGATCGGGCCAAGGGAGTGCGTCGGCGGTACCTCTTCGGAGGTCGAGGCGTCCGGCGCGAACCGCGTCCGCGCATCGGCGCGACGCCTGACGGTGCATCTCATCGGAGGGATCGATTCCCGCGACCCATCGTGCGCGCGCGCCGAGTAGGTAAAGACCGAGGCCCGGCCCGAATCCAATCTCGAGGATGCTCTCGGTCGACCGAGGGGCGAGGCGGTCCACCGCGAGGTGGTAGAGCGGACCGTTGAGCCGAAGAAGGACCCAGCCTACGAACCGTGCGGTCCAGCCGTGGGGGTGCGTGAAGAATCCTACCCAGCGATCCTCTGGCACGTTCCTCACGGCTCTGGCGCACCCTCACGACGCAAAGGCTCATGGCCGCGCCGGGCTCGATGGCGACGATGCCCGCTCCGCAGGGACCGGCGATCTCCGCGCCCGATCTCACCGGTCCCACTTCGTTCCTCGACTGGCCCCTCCTCAAGGCCGGATCCCGGCGGCACGCGGCACGGCCGTTTTCCCACGTCCGCGTCGAGGTCGATCTTCAGCCCGAGATCGTCCGAGAGCCACGGCTCAAGATTTTGGAGAGGGTCGAGGCCCTCCTCAAGGAACGCGAGGTCGTCGAGATTGGCGACCTCCTTCGGCTCACGGCAGGCGTCCTCCACGCCTTCTCCGCCCGAGGCTTCACGCGGGTCGATCACTGGGAGGTCGAACCGGGAGGGTGGCTTCCGCTCCCGGAACCGAGCCATGCTCGGATTGAGGAGCCCGTCGGTCATCTTCTTCGAGCGCTCGAGAACGAGGACTGGAAGGGCCTCCGAGCGCGTCGATCGTTCTCCGTTCGACTTTCAGGGCGGGCGGCGTTTCGGGCCGACGTCGTCGTGCGACGCATCCACCGCGAGCGTCGCCACACCCTTACGGTCAATCTGTGGGGACGCATCACCCGGGCGGATGTTCGCGGGATCATGGGCACCCTCGGCGAACGAGTCTCCGTCCTCCGGGGCACTGTCGTGGAGTATGCGTACGCGTAGACCGTACCCGTGCCATGAAACGCCTCGAATCGCCCCACGCGATAGAGGACCCACGGATCGGCCTCGACGGGCCCGACGATGATCGCCCTCTACCTGCCCGCGATCATCGTTGCGTTCCTCATCACCCTCCTCGAATTCACCGAAGTGGTCGCGCTCGTCTTCGCTCTCAGTGCCGACACGGGTTCGATCGGGCAAGGCGCCTTGGGGGCCACGAGCGGTGCGGCGGTGATCTCGGCCGCCGCGCTCGGATTCGGCGCCGCCATCATCGCCTTCCCCCACGAATACCTTCTCTGGGCCTCGGCAGCCGTCCTGACTGGATTCGGGGTCTTCCTCTTCCGCAGCACGGTGCGCACCTACCGCCGTTGGGCGTACCAGCGGGCGGGCGTTCCTTCACCGCCTCGCGCCAGTCGGGCGCTCCAGTTCGCCGGAGGGTTCGCCGTGGGGGTGGTCGAGACCACCGAGGCGGTGGTGGTCCTCCTCGCTCTTGCCGCCGCCGGGTACGGTTTCTCTGCGCTCGTGGGGGCGATCGCGGGCGGCTTCGTGCTCGTCTCGGCCGCCGCGATCGTCCACGAGAGGATCCGGGGCATCAAGGTCCGCTGGCTCAAGCTCGGGGCGACGTCGCTCTTGTTCTCGTTCGCGGTATTCTGGGCCGGCGAAGCGGTAGGATACTCGTGGCCGGGGAGCGACCTCGTCCTCATTCCCCTCGTGCTCTTCTTTGCCGTCGTCGTCCGGGGGTCTATCGCTCTCATCCTGCGCCGACCTCTCTCCCGCCCGACGGCCTAGGACCCGCGCTCGGTGGGAGGTCGGCGGGGCGTCCAGCTAATACGCTCGGGCGTTTCCTTTTGGTTCTCTATCGATGACGAGTGCGTGTCCCCACTGCGGCGGGGAGGTAAAGTACTCGGAGGCCGAGGCCCGCCTCCTCACGGCCACCTGCGCGGCCTGCGGCAAGGCGGTCACCGTGGTGAGCGGAGTCGGCCTCAGCCCCGGGGACCAGGAGGGGCTTCCGGCCCCGGAGGCTACCGAAGCCGCGACCTCCGGGCAGGCTCCCCGATGCGAAGAGTGCGGGACGGCCCTCGTCGTGCGTTCGGCCGCCCGAGGCTCGCTCGAAGCCGAGTGCCCAGAATGCGAAACGACGCTCACGTTTGTGCGCGAAGGAGCCGGCAGCGCCGGGCCTCCGGAGTCGGAACGGGGCGACGCCCGACGAGGCCCCTCGCGCGCCCGGTTCCGGGACGACTCGGGGCGGCGACCGAGGGGGTTCGCTAGCCCGAACGCTCGGCCGTGCCGCCAGTGCGGCGCTCCGCTTCGGTTCTCCACGGGTGAGGACGGAAACTTGGTCGGAGAATGCACGTCGTGCGGCAATCGGTTCACGCTTCCGGTCCGTCAGGACTTTGGTGGCAAAGGCGGTTACCGGGGCCGCCCGGCATTTCGGCGCCCGGACCGCGGAGGCTACCGGGGAGGTGGCCGGCCTCCGAGGAGCGGCCGCCCCTACGGGCGGTCCCAGGGCGGGTACCGCGATCGGTATCGGAACGACGACGAGAACGACGACGATACCCGTCGACGCCGGCGGCCTCGTCGCGAGTGATACCGATCGTCCTGGGCCGTTTCGCGAAGTGAGGGATCAGCCGGGCCGATGGCCCGCTCACCTCGACCAAGTGGATGCCGGGGAACTGGCACGGCACGACGCTCGAACGGGATCCCGCGTCGGGGGTTACGAACGGTTGGCCGGTCGTCGTCCCCGTGTAGAGCCCCGGTGGATTGAGCCCGTCGGTCGCGAGACCCTCCCGGTGAAAGCCGAACTCCGTGCGGTACCGAACGAAAGAAAAGGGAGGAAGGAAGGGGTTGACCTGAGGGACTCGAACCCGGTCTAGGTCGGCAGGACCTTGCGGCCGTAGTTCCAGTTGGTCAAGTCGGCCGTGCCCACGTACCAGGCCAGGATGCCGGTCAGGAGGATCTCGATGCCGACCGCCCAGTTCGCCGACCCCGACGGCCCGAAGGTCGTCGAGCCCGAGGCGAGGCTCGAGAACTTCACCACGAGCAGGATGAAGGCGATGAACAGGAGCACGAAGACCCCCGTGAGCGCCCATCCGTGCTTCGGCGCATTAATCAAGAACGTCAAGGTGAACAGCATCCAGATGAACGCGAACCCAGCCACTCCGTAATAGAGCCCGAGCCCCGTCCCGGGGGGAATCTGGGCGGTGTAGACCGTCAGCATCAGGGTGAAGGCGATCCAAAACGCCCCGTAGCCCATGAACGCTGATCCCGCGAACATGTTCCCCTTTCGGAGTGCCACCAGCCCTGCGGCGAACTGGGCCGTGCCTCCGAACGCGAGGGCCATTCCGTAGACCACCCAGTTACCTCCGAACCCCGCCCCGTAGGGATCCGGTAGGTTGCTCAACCCCGCGATCATCGTCGTGGTTGCGAAACCCATCAGGCCCACGGTGGCCGGGCTGGCCCACCATTCTGGCTTCTCCTCCACCTTGGGAGGAGCTTCCATCATCCCTCGCGCCGTTTCCATCGTCGGTTCTGGCGGCGGCATATTATGGCGGTGCACGACTTCCTAGTAGATAAATGCCCTTTTTTACGGGGGATTTCTGTTACGCGGGCGAGCGGAGCCTGCCGCTCGTCTCGCGTGGCCCGTGAGGCCGCCCCTCGATCCGCGGCGCTTCTGCTCCGCACCCAACGGGATCGGCCGACCGAACGGGCAGGGTTAAGATTCTTCGTCGTTCCGGAATGAGGCGAATCTCTATGGAGGACCGGAGCGAGCTCTCGCGCGTAGTGTTTGGCGAGACCCGAGTGGTGCTCAACCGCGACCTCTCCGTGATGAACCCGAACCTCGTCGTAGGCTCCCAGGGCCTCGTGATCGGCAAGCTCGCGAACTACACGCTCAAGGTCGCGTTCCCTCAGGTCACCGTCGGCGTCAACTGGAAGGACTGCGACATCGTCGAGGGGAAGACGGGGATGCCCACTCTCGCGGACCAGCCGCATGTGGTTCCGAAACCTCGGCACATGGGCGAGGAGTAGCCGACCTCATCCCCGGCCCCCGACGGCCCCGCCCAAGAGGCCGCGGATGATGGGACCAATCTCGGGGAGGGAACCGGCCTCAAAGTTCGCGGAGGGGCCGCCGCCCTGCCTGGCTGCGAACAGAGCCCGGTACCGCATTCCGTAGTCGGGGAGGCCCGTGAACAGGATCGTCCCGCGATACCCCGCCCTTTGGGCGCCCTCGACGTCCGCCCAGCCGTCGCCGACGTGGACCGACGACGCGGGCTCCGCCGAGATCGCCCGAAGCGTTGCGAGAAAGATCTCCGGCGCCGGCTTCGCCCAAGGCTGCTCGTCGCTAAAGGTGTACTGGTCCACGTACGCGTCGAAGCCCATGCGGGAGATCACGGGCCGCAGAAAGGCACCCAGCTCGCCCACGGTGTTCGATATCACGGCGATGCGGTGCCCGTCGTCTTTGAGAGCATCGAGGAGCTCGAGCGCCCCGGGGGCCCGAGCGAAGGGCAGCCGGGCGACCACCCGCTCGAGCGCACGGAGGTACCCCGGCACGTCAGCGACGCGTCCGGCTTCGTCGGCCGCGCGGCGGAACTGCGCCTCCGGGGAGATCGTGCGCCCTTCCTCCGCGGCTCGAACGGCGGCCGAGTACGATCGTTCGAAGAGTACCGGGAGCTCGTGGTCGGGCCGGAGCTTCGCGCCCGGTCGTTGGGGGGCAGAGCGCATCGCCTCGCTCGCCACCGTGACCTGGGCTTCCATGTACTCCTCCTCGGCTTCCGGCGAAAGGTAGAGGAGAGTGTGCCAGAGGTCGAACGTGACGGCGGACATGCGGAGCGAATCCCGAAGCACCCCAAGAGACCTCGGTAGGGGGGAAGGCGCGGAGGGTCCATGACCGCCTCGGTGGTATAGCGTCCCGGGATGCGGGGATCTCGGGGCATCCTCGAGGGCCGAAGGACGTCGTGAGGGACACCCACCGGGAAGAGGATCACGGTCAAA
>JASHWY010000025.1 GCA_030043835.1 Thermoplasmata archaeon | reverse complement strand
GGGTTGGCGCTCGCGAGCGGTCCCGAGAGGTGGTAGTAGCTCGCCGTCGTGCCGGCCACCGGTTCGAGCGTGGCGAGGGGCAGCACGAGCCAGTCGAGGGATCCCACGATCGGGCCGGACGAGCTCGAGAACGGCGCGACTAAGGTCTGCTTCAATTCCGTCGGGGTGAGGAAGGTGACTTCGACGCCGAGGAATCCCCGGCCCTTCACGGTCGGGCTCGGGGCGAGCGTGACGACGGTCGAGACCAGGCGGCCTTCCGCGTTCGAGTAGAAGACGACGCTCACGTTCTCCCCGGGGGTCGTGGCGGCGAGCGCGCTCTCGAAGAGGCTCGCCGTGGTCGTCGCGGTCCCATTGACCGAGGCGAGGATGTCGCCCGGAGCGAGCGACGCGTTCGCCGCCGGGGTTCCGGGCTCGACGTACGCGATCCCGACGCCGTTCGCGTTGGGCGAGACCGACGAGGTGACGAGGCCCGAGAGGGCGAGGAAAAAGACGACCGCGAGAACAAAGTTCGCGAGGACGCCCGCCGCGGCGATCCGGTCTCGCTTCCTCCGGGTCGTCGCCATCATGTCGGCGTCGTTCTGCTCGACGAAGGCTCCGATCGGAACGACGCACCAGAGGACCCCGACCGACTTGACGCCGACCCCCTGGGACCGAGCGATGACGCCGTGCATCAGTTCGTGGAGGACGATCCCGACCACGAGCGCGACGATCCCGTAGCCGATCGGGATGATCGGATTGATCCCCGGTATTCCGAGGGCCTCCTGAACCGACGGGGCCTGGGACGGTGTGAGCCGGAACGCGACGACCGCGTCGACGATGAGGAGGGCGATGATCGCGACCATCGCGATCGCCGCGAGGGTGACCCCGAGGTCCGACACGGGCGACCAGAACCGACGGAACCGGCCCCACCGGTCGAGGTCTTTGAGCCCCCGCTTCGTTTTGATCATGAGCGCGGGACCGAACAGCGTCAAGGCGCGATCCGGGCCGATCCGGCCGGCGCGATAGAGGGCGTAGACGATCGCCGCGTAGCCGATGACGACCGCGATCGCGATCTCGTAGCCCAGGTACGGGTTCACAGGCTCCCTTCTGCTTTACGAGAGACGGGGGTATTGAGGTCGTCGGAGCCGGCGAAGCCTCGGAAACCGTGAGGGAGTCGGGAGGCGTTAGCCTTTGACCACGCCGAGAGGGACGAGTCGAGCGACGCGCCGAGTAAGTCCGGCCCCTTCGGCGACGCGCACGACCTCTTCGACGTTCTTGTAGGCCCCCGGCGCTTCCTCGGTCACCCCTTCCCGGGAAGCGGAGCGGACGAGGATCCCCCGGGACTGGAGCGCCCGGGTGACCTCCTCGTAGCGGAAGGCCCGCACTGCGGCGTGGCGGCTCAGGCGCCGGCCGGCCCCGTGGCACGAGGAGCCGAACGCCCGATCCATCGACGTGGGAAGTCCGGCGAGCACGTAGCTCGCGGTTCCCATGTCGCCGGGGATCAGCACGGGTTGGCCAAAGGGTCGATAGGCCGCGGGGACCTCGTCACGGCCGGCGGGGAACGCGCGCGTAGCCCCCTTCCGATGCACGAGCACCTTCTTGCGGCCGGAGTCGGTGGCGTGCTCCTCGACCTTGGCGATGTTGTGCGCGATGTCGTAGACGACCGAGAGGTCGAGCTCCTCCTCGGGTCGCTCGAAGACGCTCGCGAACGCTCGACGGATCCCGAAGGTGATCGTCTGGCGATTCGCCCATGCGAAGTTGGCCGCCGCGGCCATCGCCCCCATGTACCGCTGGCCATCGTCCGATCCGATCGGCGCGCAGGAGAGCTGGCGGTCGATGAGAGGGGTCCCGGCCTCCGCGAGGTGTCGGTCCATTCGCTGGATGAAGTCGGTAGCCACCTGGTGGCCGAGCCCGCGGGAGCCCGTGTGGAGCATGACCGTGACCCGGCCGGGAACGAGACCGAGCGCCGAGGCGAACGCGGGGTCGAATACTTCATCGACCGCCTGAACCTCCAGAAAGTGGTTTCCCGAGCCGAGGGTCCCGAGCTGTTTGAGCCCCCGCCTCCGGGCGTTCTCCGAGACCTCCGAGGGGCGAGCACCCGCGAGCGCACCTTCCTCCTCCTGCGTTGCAAGGTCTTCCTTCCGCCCGAGACCGGCGTCGACCGCCCAGGCCGCCCCACCGACGAGGACGTCGTCGATCGTGCGCGCGGTGACCGGGTGGCCTCCGTGCGAGCCGACCCCCGAAGGGACCTCGCGGTAGAGACGGTCCACGAGCGCGGCCAGGCGCGGTCGGACCTCCTCGACGGTGAGCGAGGTGCGCAGGAGGCGAACGCCGCAGTTGATGTCGTACCCGATCCCTCCCGGCGAGACGACGCCCTCGTTGAGGTCGAACGCCGCGACGCCGCCGACGGGAAACCCGTAGCCGAAGTGAATGTCGGGCATGGCGAGCGCGTACCGTTGGATCCCGGGCAAGGTGGCGACGTTCGCGAGCTGGCCGAGCGAGGGGTCCCCCTCAACTCCCGAGAGGAGCGCCGCGTCGGAAAAGAGGCGGCCCGGAACGTTCATCCCGGGGACCTCGCCCCTCGGGATCTCGTAGGTGAATTCGTCGAGGCCGACGATCTGGGGAATCTTGGTCACGGCGCGGCGCCAACCCGGAGGTCTATTAGAGGACGGACCCCCAGGGCGCGAACGTTCCGGGGTAGGTCACGAAAGGCCTTGTAGGGAGGGGACGCTCCCGGGAAGGCGGGGAGCGCATGATCGTCCGAACGCTGCTTACGATCGTCAACTTCACGATCTTCGGGATCACGATCGGCGTCGTCCTCGTTTTTCCCCAGTTCGACAACGTTGCCTTCTACTTCCTCCTCGGCTGGATGGTCGCGAGCTTCACGCTGTTCTACCTTCCCGTCGCCCGTCGACGGGTCGGCGGCCCGGCTCCCCCCGAGAACGGGACGACCCCGCTGTCCCCTTCGGGAAACCCACCGACCGCCCCTTCGGTACCCCCTTCCGCGTCTCCTCTCGGGTTCTGCATCTACTGTGCCGCCCCGCTCCCGTTGGGGGCGTCGATCTGCCCCACGTGCGGTCACGCGGTCGCTCACTTCTGACGGGACGGCACCTTCGCACGCCCCTTAAGGACGGCACGCCCATCGGAGGCTTCGGTCAGGGAGTTTCCTCCACGCGGAGGTCGCCCGCCCGCACCGGGACGCGGTCAAGGCCCTCGTCGAGGAGGAGCTCGCCGTCGTCGCCTAGGCCGGCGATCGTTCCGCGAAGTTCCCCGTCGACGTAGGCGCGCCGGCCCAGGCCGTAGAGCGCCCCCCGACACTCGGCGAGAACCTGCGCGGCGCCGGCCGGCGTCGTGAGAGCATGGACCGCGTTCAGAGCGGCGGTCACGGCGATCTCCTCGACGTCGTCGATCGACGGCGCCCGCGCGACGAGCCGGTGCAAGGAGGCGACGTGCCCGCGGAGCACCTCGGGAAGGTCTTCCTCCTCGACGGCGACGTTCACGCCGATCCCCGCCACGTCGGCCGTTCCGAGGGTGGGGGAAGGCACTCGATCGACGAGGATCCCCGACAGCTTCCGGGGAGGGGAGAGACCCTCGACGACGAAGAGGTCGTTGGGCCACTTGAGGCGGATCGGGAGGTGGAAGCGCGACCCGAGCTCCCGCAAGAGGGAGGCGCCGAGTGCGAGGGGGAGGAGCGCTTCGTTGACGGAGGGTGCCGGCAGCACGACCGAGAGCCAGAGGCCCCCGAGGGGGGACTCCCACCGGTGGTCGAACCGGCCCCGTCCCGCGGTCTGACGCGCCGCGCGGACCCGCGTCCCCCCCGGAGCGCCGCTTCGGGCGAGCTCGATCGCACGGTCCTGGGTCGACGGGATCTCTTCGTAGAACTCCCGAGGTCCCATCCCGCGATCCCTCTCACCGCGTCGAAGAGTGGGCCCGCTTAACGATTCGCTCGGCGAGAAGTTCGCACTCGATGGGGTCCCACCCCTGAAGCGGTAATACCGCGTGGGGCTGAGGGCGAAGAACCGATGGGCGAAGTCGAGGAGCTCTTGCGCAGCGCAGGAAAGCGACTCGAGCCGGAAGTCCAGTCTCGCCTCAAGGGCTGGTTAGGCGGCTTCGTCCGCGCGTACCTCCCTCAGGCGTGGGTGTTCCAGACCGAGAAGGAGACCGCGACCCTCCATGTGGACGGCGCCGGCAACGTGTCGGTCACCGGCGGGGCCGTCCCGAAGCCGGACCTCACGATCGTGGTCCCGGCCGCCCGGCTCATCGCGGCGCTCACGACGCGAAACCGGGCCTCCGTTCCGCCGGGCCCTCTCACGGTGACCCCCCATACGGCGAAGGGGAAGGCCGCGTTCGACTACCTTCGCGACCGTATCGGACTCTGAGTCGCCCCGCCGGGGGGAGCCAGCGGGCGTGATCGCGTTCTGACTTTGGGGACTACGAAAGGCCGTTCGCGTCGGCCCACGCAGGGAAGTCGGATCGGTCCCTGAGCTCGCGTCTTTTTGGACCGGCGGAGGGGAGTGCCGAGGTCAGCCGAGCGCCCTCAGGCGCCGCACCATCTTCACGGCAGCGCGGACCGCGTTCGCGGCGTTCTCGATACGGTCCTGCGCCTGGAGGCGGGTCTCGCCCGGTCCGGAAATCCCGAGGCCGAGCGGCTTCGCGAACTCGACCGAGAGGTCGATGAGCTTCCGGGCGGCCTGGTTCATCACGACCTCGTCGTGCTGGGTCTCCCCTTCGATCACCGCGCCGAGCGCGACGACCGCGTCCACGTCCTTGCGGCCGAAGAGCGCTTTCACCGCCAGCGGCATGTCGTAGACGCCCGGCGTCTTCACGATCGGCCCGGGGGTCGCCCCGAGAAAATCGATCTCTTCCTTGGCTCGCTCCAGCATGAGGAGCGTCACGTCAAAGTTGTACTCGCTCGCCACGATCGCGACCCGGATCCCTTCGGCACTCTTCGTGTTGCTCGGCATGGTTCGTTCCCTTCCTTAGTTCGGAGTGTCAGTGCGTCCGCCGGACGGGGCCGGCGTCGGCGAATCCCTGGCGCAGGCCCTCGCCCGCGTGGCGGGCGAGCTCGTGCGGCCGGAAGAGCATCGTGTAGGCATTGAGGGCGTGCCCTTCGGCCCGCCGACGGGCGAGCGTCTCGAGTTCGACGGCGCTCAACGCCTCCGTCTCGTAGACGAAACACTCGACGATCGGTTTTCCCTCGAGGACCCCCGTCATCATGAGCCCCAACGATGCCACCTCGGCGCTCGTCCGGTCGAGGTCGGCTTTTCCGGGCATCCCGAGCGCGAGGCAGAGGTCGGCGTGCTCGTCGCGGAAGAGCTGCCGGCAGGCGACCGCGAGGTCCTTGATGCCGGGGACCGTGCGTCGAACGATGCGAAAGCCGGTCCCCTGCTCGTTAAGGGCTTTCACCGCGTAGCGCGCCATGTCGACGCGGGCGAACGTCGTGTCGGCGACGCCGATCTTTTTCACGGGCTCGCCTCCTTGATCCGGCCCCGCTCTAAGATCCGTTCCACGATCCGGCGGGTCGCGAGCTCGTTGTGGGGCATCGGTCCGATCCGGACGACCTTCACGGGGACGCCGCGCCGCGCGCACTCGCGTTCGACCTCGCCCTCGTTCCAGACCTGGTCGAAGCCGAGGGCGATGATCGACGGACGTTCGTTCACGACGGTCGAGTAGATGTCGGTCGTCGACCCCAGGACCGCGCGGTCCACGGGCTTCAGGGCCTCGACCATCTCGCGGCGGATGTGCTCGGGCGTGTACGGCTCCTGTTTGAGCCGTCGGGCGGTCTGGTCCCGGGCGACGACGACGACGAGCTCGTCGCCGAGCTTTTTCGCCTCGGTCAAGAAGTAGACGTGGCCCGGGTGCAGGAGGTCGAAGACCCCCGTCGCCATCACGCGGACGACCATGCCCGCCACGCCTCTAGGATGGTGCGGCCCTCGAGGAACGGCCAGCCGTGCGATTCCGCATACCGGCGGGCGGCCGACGGGTCGCGGGCCCCGCCGGAGTCGCCGAGCATTTCGCAGACGGTCACCGATTCCGAGAGGCCGGCCATCCGGGCGAGCGAGATGGCGAGCTCCGTATGGCCCTTTCGCTCGGCGAGGAGCCGGGGAGCGGAATACAGGAGAGGGATGTGCCCCGGGGAGACGAACGATGCGACGAACCGGTTCGTGAGCGCGTCGTCGGAAAGTTGCGGCGCGGCCCGGGCGATCTCGCCCAGCGCGCGGATCGTGAGCGCCCGGTCGTTGTCGGGGACCCCGGTAAAGTTCTCTCGGTGATTGACCGAGATCCCGAACGCGCTCCTCGTATCGTAGCGCGGCCGTTCGGTGAGCCGCGCCGCGGTCGGGAACTCCCGACCCGCGAGGGTCAAAAGCTCGGAGAAGAACGGGAGGTCGAGGCGTCGGCGAAGCTCGTCCGAGATCGCCGTGCAGATGAGGCCCCCCGCGTCCGTGCGAAGGAGGCGGACGAGCTCGGGCGTCGCCTTCTCCGAGAGGAAGACCAAGTCGGTCTCGCCCTCCCGATCGACCGCGTCGAAGATCAGGACCGGCTCTCCGTCGGAGAGCGATCGGGCCGCCGGTACTAGGGCCTCGGGAGCGCGGCGCACGGGCTCGATCTTGAGCATCGACCGTGTGAGAGGAAGGAGGGTCTTAACTGCGTGGTAACTACTCAATAATGGGTTGATGGCCCGTAAGGTAGAGAGACGGTGCGAAATGCGTCAGCGAACACGGACACGGCCTTCGAGCGACCCTCGTGGGAGGGCGTTCTTAGGAGGTGATCCATCTGCAGGTTCCCCTACAGATACCTTGTTACGACTTAGTCCCCCTTGCTGAACCGAAGTT
>JASHWY010000024.1 GCA_030043835.1 Thermoplasmata archaeon | reverse complement strand
GCACCCGGAGCCTGGGGTTTGCCGTCCTCTCGGTCTCCGACACCCACACCGAGCAGGACGACCCGTCGGGCCACCTCGCCCGGGACCTCCTCACGAGCGGTGGGCACAAGGTCGTCCACTACACGCTCGTCGCGAACTCGATCGCCGACGTCCGGGACCACCTAGAGCCGTGGCTCAAGGAGCCCAAGGTCGAGGCCGCGGTGACCGTGGGGGGCACGGGGGCGAGCTCGAGGGATCTGACCGTGAACGCGCTCGAGGCGATGGGGGGGAGGCGGCTCGACGGCTTCGGCGAGATCTACCGTGCGCTGAGCTTCCAGGAGGTGGGTCCGCTCGCGATCCTGAGCCGGGCGTCGCTCTTCATCCTGCACGGGAAGCCGGTCTTCGCGCTCCCCGGTAGCGAGCGAGCGGTTCGCACCGCGGTCGAGAAGCTGATCCTGCCGGCGTCCATCCACCTCGTCGAGGAGCTCGAGCGTTAGGCCGGGCGGGGTTCCTTCCCGACGGCCCGGGTCCGCATCCCGAGGCATCCCATCGGCGGCGGTCCGGGATCGAGGATCTGGGGCGGGAGCCCCTGCCAACGGCAGAAGTCGGCCCAGGCGGAGTTCGCGTCGACGTGGTGGGCCAGCACGATCCCTCGCTCGGAGAGTGCGTCCCAGCCCGCGAGGAGCTCGAAACGAGCGCGGTTCGCGTCCGGGCCGTTGTCGTAGAGGAAGAGGTCGATCCGGCGGGAGGCGAGGATCTCCCGCACCCGGTCCTCAGTGTTCCCGAGCGCGAGCGTCCACCGCGCACGCAGCGACGGAGCGACGAACTGGCCGACGGTCACGTCGTGGACCCCGGTCATCCTTCCGGCGGTCGGACCGGGCCCGAGGGAGGTCAGGCTTCCGGTCCCGTTCGCCTCGAGCGCGGAGAGGATCCACGCGGTCGAGTAGCCGGGCCGGACCCCGGTCTCTACCACTCCCGAGGGCCGAAGCGCGCGCACGAGGAGGTAGAGAAGGGCCCCTTGGGGCAGCTCGCGCGTGAACGCTATGCCGGCTCCGCGACCGATCAGGATGTCGGGAAGGTCGCTTTCGCGCAGCTCCCGGCGGAACCTCAAGAGGTCGGCGTACGACGCCCCGGTCAACGCGAGGATTCGATCGAGAGCGGACTGGTGGAGGAGCAGCATCCGCTGGCGGATCCCCTTGCGGGCGGAGGGGGTCAGCAGCACCGCTCGTCGGGTCGGTCGGTTGATGTTCGGGACGGCATCGCCAAGCGCCATCGAGAGTCTCGAATCGGCCGGCGCGGACCCGGGGCCGGCCGGGGCATAGGTCACAGACTCCCTAAGGGGAGCAATCTAAAAGATACTTTGGAGTCGCCCGACGCGCCGCGAATCCCGTCCAGAGGCGGCGAAGGACGACGGAGGGAGTGCGGGCCCGACGAGCGAAACGGCCCGGCTGGTGAACCCGGCGTTCGTGAACAATTTAATAGACGCGGGCCCTCGATGGTGTTGTGGAGTTCCATGACTGTTCAAGAGGTCGGCAGCAGCAACTTCGACAAATTCGCCCAGGAGAACGGCGCGGTCGTCGTCGATGTCTGGGCCCCCTGGTGCGGTCCCTGCCGGATGGTCTCGCCGATCGTCGAGCGGCTTAGCGAGAAATACAAGGGGAAGGTCGCGTTCGGCAAGATGAACTCCGACGACAACGGGGAGAAGGCCGGCGCGCTCGGGATCATGAGCATCCCGACGCTCCTCTTTTACAAGCAAGGAAAGCTCGTGGACCGGATCGTAGGGGCGTACCCCGAAGAGGTCATTGACGAGCACATCCGTCGTCTGCTCTGACTCTCCCGCCCGGGGCACGGGCGCCCCGCACGGGTTCCGGTCGGCACGTCCTTGGCGGGCCCGGCAACGGGGTTGACCCCGATCTCCTCGCCGGAGGGCCAGTGAGCGCCCCTCCCGCCGACCTTGAGCTCGCCCGCTACTCGTTCCAGCGGAAGCTCGACGAGATCGCGGCCGCCAAGGGCCGGGCGACCGAGCTCGTCTCGCTCTACGTGCCGCCGGGAAAGCAGGTCTCGGACGTGATGGCGTACTTGCGGAACGAGTACGCTCAGAGCTCGAACATCAAGAGCCGCACGACCCGAAAGAACGTCATGTGGGCGATCGAGTCGATCATGGGGCGGGTCCGCCAGTATAAGCAACCGCCGCCGAACGGCGTCGCGTTCTTCGTGGGGCGGAAAGCTATCGGCGCGGATAAGACGGAGCCCGTGACGTTCATCGTCGAGCCACCGGAGCCGCTCAACACCTACCTCTACCGGTGCGACTCCTCGTTCCAGCTCGATCCGCTGCTCGCGATGGTCCACGAGCCGGACGTCTGGGGCCTTATCGTGATGGACCGCGCGGAGGTGACGCTCGGACTCCTCAAGGGAAAGCGCGTCGAGCCGCTCCGCAACCGACAGTCCCAGGTCCCGAGTAAGCACGGCCGGGGTGGGCAGTCCCAGCACCGGTTCGAGCGGCTCATCGAGCACGCCGCGCACGAGTTCTTCGTCAAAATCGCCGAGATGGCGGGCGAGCTCTTCCTTCCTCGGAAGGACCGGTTGAAAGGGATCCTTCTCGGGGGCCCGGGGGCGACGAAGGAGTACTTCTACAAGGAAGGCTACCTCCAGTACGAGCTCCAGCAGAAGGTCGTCCAGCCCCTCTTCGACACAGGCTACACCGACGAGTACGGGTTGAAGGAGCTCGTTGAGAAGGCGACGCAGACGCTCCACGGCCTCGAGCTCACCGAGGAGAAGCGGATCATTCAGCGGCTTTTGAACGAGATCCGGAAGGCCGAGACGGGCCTCGCGGCGTACGGTGAGGTCGACGTGAACCACGCGCTCGACGTGGGGGCCGTCGACACCCTCCTCATCTCTGAAGGCCTTCGCAAGCAGCGGGTCACCTTCCGCTGCACGTCGTGCCAGCACGAGTTTAGGCGCACCCTTCCCGACTCCGAGATCGATGCCGTGCTCGACGGACCCTGCCCGAACTGCGGCCAGCGAGCCCTGACCGAGGCGAAGAACGAGGATTTCGTCGAGAGCCTCTTCCGACGCGGAGCCGAGTCCGGCGCGACGGTGCGCCTCATCTCGACCGAGAGTGAGGAAGGCGAGATGCTCGAGAAGGCGTTCCACGGCGTCGCGGCCATCCTGCGATACCCGATCGCAACGCGTGTCCCACCCCGACCCCGAGCCTCGGGGTAACGAAGCTTAACGCGGAGCGGGCTCCCCACGTTTCGTGGGCGAGGAGACTACCAGAGGTTGCCGAGAGGGTCGTCCTCGTCCGGAGGAGGCGGCTGGCCCGGAGCCCGGGGGGCTACCGGACGAGCGGGCTCGCCGGACGCGCCGGGCGGGTAGAGGCTCGCATTCGGGTAGACGGGAGGAGGCATGCGTCGCCGCTCGGCCACGAGGACGGCGCTCACGACGGCCGCAATCACCACCGCGATGAGTCCCAGGACTAGGACCGCCATCAAGAAGCGGCTCGGGGAGGCGACCTTCGCTGCCGCAGGGCATCCCGTTCCGGACACGAGACAACTTTGGGATGACTGGGCGTCA
>JASHWY010000198.1 GCA_030043835.1 Thermoplasmata archaeon | reverse complement strand
GTCGCGCGGCGGACGAGATCGTCCCGGACCGTCGCGACCCGCTTAAGAAGCTCCGGGGTCGGCGCGATCCGGACCGCGACCGCGGCCTCGATGCGGTCCGCGTCGGCCGTCCGATCGCCTTCGACCGCCGAGCCCCTCATCGTGGGACAGGGACGCCCGAGAAGAGATGAACCTTCGGCTCGACCGTGGAGGGCCAGCGTTATCGCTGGGAGCGCCGTTACTTGGGACGGAGGAGATTATGGCGGCGGCAGCCCACGTGGCCACGCTCTTCGAGCCCCTCGAGGGCGGCAAGGTTCGCTGCACGGCGTGCGCCCGGTATTGCACGATCCCGGAAGGTTCGCACGGCTTCTGCTTCGTCCGAAAGAACGAGGGAGGAAAGCTCGTCCTCTTGAGCTACGGTAAAGCGAGCGCGGTCCAGGTCGACCCCATCGAGAAGAAGCCGCTTTCCCACTTCCACCCGGGGACGAGGGTCTTCTCGATCGGGACGGTCGGGTGCAACTGGCGGTGCCTTTACTGCCAGAACTGGGACATCTCTCAAGAACACGAGGTCAGCGGGCGGCCGCTCTCGCCAAAGGCCGCGGTCGAGGGGGCCGAGCGGTACGGCTGCCAGGGGATCACGTTCACGTACAACGAGCCGACGATCTTCATCGAGTACGCGCTCGACGTGATCGAGGAGGCGCACCGGGCCCACCTCTTTGCCAACTTCGTGACCAACGGCTACATGACCCCCGAGGCGGTCGAGCTCCTGGGCCCCCACTTGGACGCCGTGAGCGTCGACTTCAAAGGAAGCGGCGAGCCCGGCTTTCTCCGCAAGTACATCACGGCGAAGGGTCCCGAGCCGATCCGCGAGACGATGGTCCAGCTGAAGGAGAAGGGTGTCCACGTGGAGGTTACCGACCTCATCGTCCCCCAAGTGGGCGACTCCGCCGACGCGACGCGGTCCCTCGCGCGCTACGTCGTCGACCGGATGGGTCCCGAAACGCCGTTCCACCTCCTTCGGTTCCATCCGGACTACAAGATGATGGACCTCCCTGAGACGCCCATCCCGACCCTCGAGAAGCTCCACTCGGTCGCGAAGGCGGAGGGCTTGAAGTTCGTCTACCTTGGCAACGTCTGGGGTCACCCGCTCGAGCACACCTACTGCCCGGGGTGCGGGGCGATCGCCGTCCGGCGCTATGGCTTCACGATCCAAGGCTGGAATCTCGACCGGGAGAACCGCTGCCGCGTATGTGGCGAGAAGATCCCCATCGTGGGATCGCTCGCGAAGGACTACGTTCCCACCTTCGCGACGCCGATCTGATGGGGCCCCGGCGACGTCACGACCTCCGGGAAGGCTGCGCCCGGGGCCCGCCCCTGTCGGTCAAAACGGCTTAACTACGGAGCTACGTACCCATCATTCATGGGGACCGAACGGCGATTCTGTCGGTTCACCAACTCTGCGGCGGGCAACGAGTTCGGTCTCCAGTGGGACGATCCCGACGGTCTCTGCCTTTCGGCGTTCGTCATCCTCACTCAGGAGGGGCGCCCTTCCTCGGTCCTTCTCGGCCGCATGAACCCGCGCGCGCCGTGGGACCACTTGGGGGGCCTCGATCCCGAGCGGGTCCGCGTGCACGCCGGAGGCTGGGTCCTTCCGGCGTCGCAGCTTATCCTCCGGGAATCCCCCGACGCGGCGGCTTGGAGAATCCTTGAGGAAATGCTCGGGGGCATCGAGCCCAAGCTCGACCCACCCCGCGTCGTCTCCGAGGTCTACGCGCCCCGGCGGTTTCCGGAAGCGAAGAACCATTGGGACCTTCTCTTCCTGTTCCGGGGACGATGGGACGGGCCCGCCCCGCACCTTCCCGCGGTCTGGAACTCTCTCAAGTTCGTGGACGTCTCGCGGACCGGCCGGTCCGCGTTCGCGCGCTCCCACGACGAGGTCCTCGAGTCGGCCGGCTTCACCCTTGCCGCGTCCTGATCGGCTCCCTGGCGTTCGCTCTTCTTCCCCGGGGCGGGGCTACGGGGGACGGGAATTCGCGGGCCTCGAGACGAGGTGGTGCAGGACCTTAACCGTGAACGGGCCCTGCGGGCTCTTTTCTTTCGCCTCGGGAAGAGGTCAGCGATGTCGCACCCGGACCTGGCTCAATCGTTCGCGGGGGCATAGAGCCCCCACGCGAAGAACGCGACGAGCGCCGCGACGATGCCGAGGGTCGTGCCGATCGTATCGCTCGTGAACGCGGAGACTCCTACCCAGTACGAGATTTCGTAGAGCGCGCCGATGGCCGCGGCCATGGCGACCAGCCCAAACGCGAGAAACGGACCGATCGTCCGGCGTCGCGGAGCCGGCGGAGGGGCCTCGGTCATGGACCGCTCACCCATAGGACTCCCCAGAGGCCCATCACGAGGCCGGACTGGGTTCCGGAGGCGAGGCCGGATTCACCGCTCGGGTTGTAGGAGTAGGCGATGGGCGTCGTGATCCCGTAGAGGTAGACCCCCGGGGTCAGCGTTAGGGTCTCCATCATCTCCCGATTGATCATGACCGGGGATCCCGTCACGTTCACGAGACCGCTCGACGGCACGATCTCGTCGACCCCGAACCGATAGGGAAGGGTGTAGTTGTGGGCGACCACGTACTGCACCTGCTGGTTCGGATTGGTCGACGTGACGTTCACAAGATAGTTGTCGATCCCGATGCTGGAGAGGGGGACCTCCCACGAGAACGAGACCGGTCCGCCGGTGGTGGGCGCGGTCGCTTCGAGCGTCGGCCCGGGAGCGGTGAAGTTGAACAGGCCCTCCGCGTTGCTGACGAGCGCGGCGCTCGAGGCCAGCATCACGGGAGGGTTGTAGATGTCCCCGCCCCCACCGTTCGCCGAGAACGAATCGAGGTCGGCGATCGGGTCGCCGGGAGCCGGGAGCACGATCAGCGCGGCGACATCCTGACCGAACCAGGGCCCGTCGTACTCTCCGTCGGGAGCCCCGTAGACCCCAGGAACGCTGGGGGCCACGAAGAGGGCGTGAGACGTCGACCCGGGCACGACCTGGACGTTCACGACGGACTGGTCCCGGAACGGCAGGTAGACGGACTGCGTCGCTCCGGTCGCCGTGAGGTTGAGATGGACCCACTGCCCGGCGAACGCCACGATCGCGTTGTCGAACGAACCGTTGATCGCCCCCGATTCGTGCGAGGACCAGTAGTACTGTTGCCCGCTCATCGTAACGAACTCGGTGCCCGCGGGGTACGACCCGGTGCCCGTGATCCCATTCGACACCGCGAGCGCGCCCGAGGTGGAGGCAACGACGACCGCCACGAGAAGGACCGTCACCGTGCCCACCCAGCCCACCTCCGCCCGCTCGCGTCGGACCCGGGGCACCGAGCGAGCGAACGGGATATCGCC
>JASHWY010000197.1 GCA_030043835.1 Thermoplasmata archaeon | reverse complement strand
GACGGGTCAGAACGCCGACCACCACCTGGAACCCGGCGGCCTCGGAGACGGTGGTGTCGCTGCTCGCATAGAGCCCGAGCGTGGGGGACTGGGCCCAGACAGTGACCTCGTACTCGCTCGGCGTAGCGTTGACGGGCACCGCAACCAGCACGTCGCCGCCGTTCGCCACGGTGCCGTTCGCGACCTCAATGTCGGCGAGCGTCACGCCGGTCGAGGAGACGTAGAACGCCCAGACGTCGAAGTAGATCGTCGAACCGGCGAGGATCTGCCCTCCCACCGTCGCGACCGTGAAGGTGAGGCTATCGCCCGGGAGGTAGTAGGGAGCGCTCGGGGTCACCAGGATCTCCGGGGCGCGGACCCAGGCCGTCGCCTCCCCCGTCGCGACCGTCGTCGCGTTCGCCGCCTCGATCTCCACCGAGAACTCTCCCGTGTAGCTCGTGGAGAGAGGCACCGTAAGGGTGCCCGAGGTCGCGGCGGACGAGAGATTCCCGTCGGCGAGTATCGTCGCGCTGGGGAGGGCGTAGAGGACCCACGCGAACGGCGAGAAAACGCCGGTCCCGCTCTCGTTGGTCGACGTGACGCTCCATTGGGCACTCACGGTGTCGCCGGTAAAGTAGACGACCTCGTTGAGCGTGACCGAAACGAGGCCGGCCTCCGGCGGCGGTCCGACCCAGAAGGAGAGATTCTCCCAAGCCGTTCCGCCGGTCCGGTTGAGGTCGGAGGGGTCGGTGACCTCGAACCGAACGTAGTTCGCGGTTTCGGTCGACCCCGGGTGGCCGGCCTCGCTCGTGAACGGCGGAACCGTCGCCTGGTACGTTGCCGCGGCCTCGCCCGACGAGTTCGTGACGAGGTGGCTCGGCGGTCCGCCGGGCGGCGAGACCGCCCCGGTCGCGTTCGAGAAGGAAAGGGAGACCGAGAGGCCGGAGACGGGAGTGAACGACCCCTCGTACGAGGCCCCCGCTTCGAGGCACGCCGTGGCGGTCGACCCGTTGTCGAAGTACGTGTCGAGCGTGACGAACGTGCAGAACGGCGTCGGCGCGAGCGCTGCCGCGTAGATCGTGACCGGCGTCACGAACAGGGTCCCGGTCGCGCTCTCGTTCTCGGTGGCAACGGTTCCGTTGAGAACGCTTCCCACGAACGTCCACGTGAACGCCGTGCCCGTCGTGGCGTAGCCGGGGATCGCAACGGGGAGCGAGCCGAGACCGCTCGGGGAGAGCGCGCGACCGCCGGGGTAGAGGCTGTGCACGGTCCCGTTCGCGGTATAGGAGACGTTGAGCGTGAGCTCCGCCAGTTCCGTATACGTCGCCCCGTTCGAGGTCGCGTCGGCGGTCCAGTAGAGCGTGATCGATTCGCCGGGAACGACGGCCCGATCGGGGAGAGGGTTCGAGCTCGTGGTGAGATAGAAGGTCTCGACGGTGAAGTTGGCGACCGCACTGCCGCCGGCGGTCGCGCTCGCAGTGACCGTCCAGACGCCGCCCTCGAGGAGCGTGGACGGGATCGTGAAGTGGAGGCCGCTCGTCGTCGTGGTGTTGTTCCGCTGGGTGGCCGTGAAACCGACCGTGCCGGTCCATACCGGGTTCGTGAGGCCGTCCCTCGCCGCGTAGGGATCGGTGACCGAGAGGTTGGCCGAACGATCGGTGACATCGAAATCGGAGACGAAAAAGTAGACTTGGTCGGGGCCGTAGGCCGTTCCCGCCGAGAAATCGGTCGCAGGGTCACCCGCGGCGTCGAGCGTTGCGACCGTGACGGTCGCCGCGAGCGGCGCGCGCAAAACGTCGGTCGAGGGTCCCGATCCCCCGACGGGTTCGGCCCGGACCGGCCCCACGCTCGCCACGAGCAGAGCGAGAAGGAGCCCCACGACGAGAAGCGCCGTAGCCCGGCGGCCAAGCATCATCGGAAACTGCGGCCGCAGCAGTATATGTACTTCGCCGGACCGAGACGCCGGGATGCGCCTCGGCCGAACCGACTTAACGGAGGAGGAACTGCCCCCTTGGGAGATGGCCCATGGCGGAGATATTGCCCGGAGTGCACCTCGTAGAAGGCGTCGACCCGTCGCCCGATTTCACGACCCACGTCTACCTCGTGAAGGACGCGGGGAATAGCTACACCCTAATCGACGCGGGACTTCCCGGGTCGGACGGGGCGATCGCCGCCTACCTCGAGAAGATCCGGGTCCCGCCGACCTCGATCAAGAAGATTCTCGTTACCCACCTCCACCGAGACCATGTGGGCGGGCTCAAAGCGATGCTCGGACGGACCCACGCCCGTTCGTTCTCGCATTGGATTGAGGCGGCGTTCATCGCCGGTGAGCCGAAGTACGAGGGACCCGGGATGCCGCCCGCGGAGTACGTCGCGATTGACGAGACGTTCAAGGACGGCGACACGATCGACGCCGCCGGAGGCCTCATCGCCTACCACACCCCGGGCCACACGCCCGGCCACACCTCGTTCTACCAACCCGACCGGAAGATCCTCTTCTCCGGCGATCTCTTCTTCGGCGTCAAGGACGGCCTCGTGCTCACGACGCCCGAGTTCACGCTCCACACCGGGACCGCGCGGGTCTCCGCCCACCGGATGGCCCAGCTCACCATCGACTCACTCATGAGCTACCACGGCGGACCGATCGTGAAGAATGGCGGCCAGGCGGTCCGGGCCGTCGACCAGCGTCTTCGGGCCAGCAAGTAGCCCCGGGGGGCCCCGTCCCCCGCGCGGATGACGATGGGACTGGCCAGATTTGAACTGGCGTCTCGGAGTCCCGAACCCCGAAGGATGGACCAAGCTACCCCACAGTCCCATTATTCAAGGACAAAGGTTTATGTTTTCTGGGCGTCTGTGGCTTGAGTGATGAAGCCCGCCATAAGCGCCAAAGAACGCACACGCCTTATCCTCGAACACCCCGACGTATCGACCTGGGTTAAAGACCGTTCCGCCGGTTCGGCTTCGACACAGCTCGACCACCTTCGCGTCTTTCTCGACAACACCGACCTCAATATTGACGGCTTGATGAAACTCGCCAAGAAGGACGAGCGCAAGTTCAAGCAAACGGTCCAAGAGTTTATCCGGGAGCGCCAAGAAGGAGGGCTGACGGCAAAGTACGTCGGGAACATCTGGTGGTCGCTCCGGTCGTTCCTCCGCTCCGTAAACGCCGCCCCCGAATGGAATCCC
>JASHWY010000196.1 GCA_030043835.1 Thermoplasmata archaeon | reverse complement strand
CGTTTCTCATCCGAGGCTGGAAGCGCTCCTCGAAGCGGCGTGGCCGGCCGCGGAGGCGGCAAAAATCACCGGCGCCGGTGCGGGGGGATCGATCGTCGTCCTCCCCCTGCCGGATCGGGAGACCGAGCTCGTCCGACGTTTAGCGCGCGCCGGCGGCCTTCCGTTCGTCGTCCGTCCGGTGAGCGAGGGCGTTGCGCTGATCGAGGAGCCCGCGCCGATGTAGGATGGCGTTGCTACTTTTTCGCAACGATCCGAAGGACCGTGTTCGGCGGGAGCGGCTGGTCCGCCGCAATCGCTCGGTGGGTCCGCGCGTCGATCGCGCGGACGAAGTTCTTCCCTAGGTCCGTGTGCACCCGGTACGCGACCGCGCGAGCCGGGGTCTCCTTAGGAACGAGGAACGCGTCGGGGAGCACCCGACCCCGGGTGTCGGTCCAGTGGGTCTCGTCCTCGACCGGGTAGACGACGATGAGACCGAGAAGCCCGAAGACGATCGACTCGAGCGACTGCTGGACGCCGGTCGATCCCCAGGTGCTCAGGATGTGCCGGATCTCCTCGAGCGCCTTCGCCTGGCCCGTCGTGAGGCGCGCAGGATCCGGAACGGAGAACGTGGTGTCGCCGGGCTCGTAGGCGACGAGACCGGCCCGAGCCGCTCGGCGAAGCGTGAGCTCGGCGTCAGACGCCGTGGGAACGAGAGGAGTCGGCGCAAGCGCCCGCGCGAGAGCTTCCGCGGACTCTCGGGAGGATCGGTCGCACTTGTTCGCCGTGACGATCCTCGGCTTCGACGCCCTCAATAGAGCGCGGGCGAGATCGGTCCGCTCGGCCTCCGTCCAACGCCCCGGATGCGCTCGATCGACCGGCACCGCGCGGAGCGCCGTCGTGATCGCCGACATCCCGATCGAGAGTCCGGTCAACCGCTCCGAGAGGAATTCCTCCAGCTTCTTCCCCTCGAGGTCGACGCCCCGGGCGAGGCGGTGGAAATCGCGCCCGAGGATCTCCGCGAGCCACGCGACGAGCTCGTCTTCGAGCCAGACGACCTCCTCCGCGGGATTCTGGCTCCCGGGCGCCACAGGGCGGCCCTCCGAGTCGGTCGCTCCCGAGAGGTCGACGACCTGCACGAAGCCGTCGGCGGGCCGGAGGTCGTCCAGGAACTTGTGCCCGAGCCCCTTCCCTTCGTGAGCCCCAGGGACCAGCCCGGGTACGTCCACCAGGCTCACGGGGATCCATCGCGTTCCGCCGACACACTTCGCGTTCCCCGGCGTGCACGCTATCCCCTTCTCGGTGTGCGGGCACGGAGCGCGCACGGCGGCGACGCCTCGATTCGGCGTGATCGTGGTGAACGGATAGGGCGCCATCGGAGCGTCGAGGAGCGTGAGCGCGTTGAAGTACGTCGACTTCCCCACGTTCGGCTTCCCGACAACTCCGATCTCCATCGCTGCGCCCCGGGGGTTACACGGAGTAGTCGGGTGGGGTCTCGGCGACGCCGAGCGAATGGTTCGCGGCGAGGGCGAGGGCGAAGAGAAGGTCGCTCAACCGGTTCGCCCACTGAAGGAGCTCCGCACGCTGGGGCTCGACCCGGTGAAGCGTCCAGAGCTCCCGCTCCGCGCGCCGGGCGACCGTCCTCAAGACGTGCAGCCGGGCGGCGGCGGCAGACCCCCCCGGTAGGACAAAGGTGGCAAGCGGAGGGTGCGCGGCGTCGAACCGGTCGATGTCCGTCTCGAGCCGTCTCACGTGCCGGGTCTCGATCCGGGGGCCGGAAGCCGTGTGGCCTCGCGCTATCGCGAGCTCGCTCTGCGCGACGAACAGCTCGTTCCCGAGGCGGTGCAGAAGAGCGCGGATCTCGAGGAGCGAGGAAGGGAGCTCTGCCTCGGCGAGGCCGATCTGGGCCCCCAACTCATCGTAGGCGCCGTAGGCGCGAATGCGGGGGGATTCCTTGTCTACGCGCGCACCGCCGGATAGGCCGGTCGTTCCGTGGTCACCGGTGCGGGTATAGAGACGCGGGATGCTCTCGCCTCCGGCCGCCACGGCAGCTGGTCCAACGGAGAGCTCAGCCCGTGGACGGGGCAGTATGAGATGTGCAGCACCTCATTATGCTTAGCGTCCTGTCGGCACAGTCGGCAGATGAACCCGCTCCGCTCGCTCCACGCGATCCCCATCGTCTCCATGTAGCAACCCAACCCGTGGGGACCTAGCGTCGGAGGAGTCCCCGTCCCTCCCGGTCCGCCTTTCGCTGGCTCGCCCGCCGTTCCGCCGCCGTACGCGCGCGCTCCCGCAGCGACGGCAGCCGCTCGGCGTGGGTCCTCACCAACTCCCCGAGCCCGAGGTGAACGACGAGCGCGAGCGCGCTGTCGAGATCCCGGGCGTAGCCGTCCTCGACGATCTCCTCGAGCTCGTTCCTCAGCGTCGCGGGGAGCTCGACGGCCGTGGTCGAGGGCTCGACACCGGCCCGAACGAGCGCCCGAATCGCCTCAGAACGATTCGTGAGATCGTGGTCCTTTTGGAACCGTTCGAGGAGCGACTCCTCCTCCAGCGTGAGACGCACGCCGAGAAAGTGGGTCGCGGGAGCCTGCGATCGAGCGGTCCGCACGCGTTTAACAGAATTTAACAATTATTTAGTTATTATGTAGCGATTTTTTACAATAGGGGGGCAGACGCCGACCACCGACCCCCGCCGGCACGCTGCGGCCGTCACGGAAGGAGGTGGGACCGACGGGGGAGGTCGGCCGCCGTCTCGGGGTGCGGGTGCTGAGGACGGCAGCGTCTTGGGCGATCCCCGCGAAGCGGGCGCATCAGCGGGCCCGCGCGGTAGCCTGTGAACAAAGCCAGGGGCGGACGCCTAAACGCACCGGGGCCGCCCGGAAGGGCCGGGGCGGGAGGAGGCGTGTACACGGACGTTCAGGGCGGGAAAACGCTCCG
>JASHWY010000195.1 GCA_030043835.1 Thermoplasmata archaeon | reverse complement strand
CGCGCTCGTCGCCGGGAGCGCGGCGCGCGGAACGTTCCTTCCCGACCGGCTCGACATCGACCTCTTCCTCCTCTTTCCTCCGGACCTCCCTCGAGACCGCCTGCGCGAGGAAGGTCTCGCCTTAGGACGCGCCATCCTCGAAGAGCCGGAGACGCGCTACGCCGAGCACCCGTACCTTAGGGGTCGCTTTGCGGAGTTTCGGGTCGACGCGGTCCCCGGTTTCGCGGTCCTGGACCCGGCGAGCCCTCGCTCTCCCGTCGACCGGACCCCTTTCCACCAGGAGTATCTCCAAGAGCGCGAGACCCCCCCGCTCGTGAGCCAGGTCCGGCTCGCGAAGGAGTTCCTCCGCACGCTCGGGGTCTACGGGTCGGAGGCCCGAACGGAGGGTGCGTCGGGGTATTTGGTCGAGCTCCTCATCCTTCGGTACGGCGGTCTCCGAAACCTCCTGCGCGCGGCCCAGTCGTGGCGGATTCCCGTGCGGCTCGTCGATCCCGGCAAGGAGCCGCCCCGGCTGCCCGCCGACGTCGCGCTCATCCTCGCCGACCCGGTGGATCCTCACCGGAACGTTGCTAGCGCCCTCTCTCGCCGGAACCTGGCGCTCCTCATCCTGGCCGCCCGCGCCTACCTCGCTCACCCGAGCGAATCGTGGTTCATCCCTCGGGCTCCCGCCCTTCTCACGAAGCCGGGGGCCCTCGAGCGCCTCCACGAAAGGGGGACCCACGTCACCACGGTCTCCCTCCCGCGCCCTGACCTTGTCGACGACACGCTCTTTCCCCAGGTCCGGAAGGCCGAGCGCGCGATCGCCGAGGAGATCGCCCGCTCCGACTTCGAGGTGATCGCCGCAGCGAGCGGGGTCGACCCCGACCAGGTCCTCGTGCTCATTGAGGTCGCCCACGCCCGTCGAAGCGCGGTCCGCCTCCAGGACGGCCCCCCGGCCGGCCTCGACCGGGTCGGGCACTTCCTCGAGAAGTGGACCGCGAAGGATGCCGCCGTGCTCCAGGGGCCGTACGTTCGCACGGACGGTAGCCTCGCGGTCGAGGCCCGCCAAACCGAGCGGGAGGTCGAGACCGTACTCCGAGCCGCCCTTCCCCGCCTCTCGCTCGGGAAGGACCTTACCCCCACCGACCTCGGTCGCGTCGGGGTCCGCCCGCTCTCCGAAGCGGAGGAGTCCGCCGCGCTCACGGACGGGCTGCGCGAGCTTCTGGGGAAGCGGCTCCCCTGGCTCGATGGTGCCTAGAGGGCGCCCGACGAGATGTTCGCGAGGAGCAGCCAGACTGCGAGGAACCCAAAGAACACGAGGAAGATGAGACCGGCCCAGTCCCCTCTCGTGTAGATCGCAGAGCCGGCGTGGAGCCTCGCGATGATCACGGGGGAAAGCCCAACGACCAGAATCCCGATCAGGAACGATCCCCACCACGGGACTCCGACCACGTTGAGACCCCACCCGACGAAGCCCACGACGATCGAGAGGAGGGAGGCGAGAGTGAGCCCAACGGCGAGCTCGAACTCCTTCTTCACGAACGCGGTGTCGTCGAAGACCGGGAACTCAAAGGAGGCCGCCTCTTCTTCCTCGAGTTTGCGCTTCGCCTTCTTCGCCATCGGCTAGCCTCCCCTCGCCCCGACGGCGGAGCGGAACAACTCCTCGGCGCGGTAGGAGCTCCGGACGAGCGGGCCGGCTTCGACCCCGGAGAACCCGAGTTTGAGCGCCCGGTCTTTGAGGCGCTCAAACTCCTCCGGCGGGACGAACCGCTCGACCGGGAGGTGGTCGACGCTCGGTCGGAGGTACTGGCCGAGCGTCAGCAGGTCGACCCCCGCCCCTCGCAGGTCGCGGAACGCGGTGTCGAGGTCGGAAGGAGTCTCCCCGAGTCCGAGCATGATCGAGCTCTTGGTGACGAGCCCAGGGGGCCCCGAGGCGCGGGCTCCGCGGAGGACCGATAGCGATCGCTCGTAACTGGCGCGGGGGTCCCGCACGGCGGGCGAGAGCGCCCGCGTGGTCTCGAGGTTGTGGGCAAGGACGTCCGGGGGCTCCTCGAGCACGGTGCTCAGCGCCTCGGGTCGACCTCCTAGGTCTCCGATGAGAAGCTCCACGAGGGTCGACGGGGCTTCCGTACGGATCCGTCGCACGGTCTCGGCGAGGATCACGGCGCCGCCGTCCGCGAGGTCGTCCCGACAGACCTGCGTCAGGACGACGTACCGCAGTTCCCACCGGCGCACGGCCTCGGCGACCCGGGCCGGTTCGCTCGCGTCGACGACCCCGCGGGGCCAGTGGGTCGTGACGGCGCAGAACCCGCAGCGCCGGGTGCAGTCGGTGCCGAGCAGCATGAGGGTGGCCGTCCCCGCGGACCAGCACTCGGGAAGGTTGGGGCAGCGCGCCTCGCGGCAGACCGTCCCGAGGTTAAGGTCGTTGAGCAGATCGCGGACCTGGGGGTACTGGGAGCCCGTGGGGGGGCGCACTCGGATCCAGGGCGGAAGCGCGGCCGCCCGGGGAGCGACGACCGGAGGAGCCGCCGAAGCGTCCACAGTGCGCGGACCGTTGGGCTCGGTTTAGCCTTTGCGAGCGCGACCTCGTCCCAATCGCTCCTCGAGCAGGGTTGCGAGAAAGCTCGCCGGCATCTCGTCCATGCCGACCTGGCTCGACTCGCCCGTCGCGCCCGTGTCGAGCGTGACGAGCCCCTCGCGCTCGAGCTCCTTGAGCGTTCGCCAGAACGTGGTCCGGCTCATGGGGGTTCCTCCGAGCTCGTCGAGCAGCGCCGAGTGCGTCGTGCGGAGCTTCTGGCTCGGAACGCTTGCCCCCCGGCGTTTGAGCGTCCGGGAGAGAGCGAGGAGGACACCGAGCTCGTTCGTCGAGAGCGACTCGAGCTGGGTCTCCGCGACGGTGGGAAGGAGCGAGCCCTTCGCTCGTCGGACCTCCTCCGGACCCACCGAATCGGCCCCGGCGTCCTCGGCGGCGTGCGCCGCGCCCGCGAGCAGCTCGAGCGCGAAGCGGGCGTCCCCGTTGGGAGCGGCGATGCGCGCGATCTGGTCCAGCACCTCGCGGTCGAAGCTGCCGGGCCTTAAGGCAAGGGCCGCCCGAGACTCGAGGATGTCCGTGAGCGCCTCCCGGTCGTAGGGGGCGAGTGAGAGCCGGTGCGTGACCCCAAAGCTCGAACGGCTCGCGGGGTCGAGGTAGGGGAAGAGGTCTTGGACCGCGATGAGGACGAGCGAGATCGAACCCAACTCCACCTCGCGCGACCGCGAGAGGAGGTACACGAGCTTCGTCTCCTGGCGGACGAGCGCGCTCGCCTCGTCAAGGAGCACGATCAAGTGCTGAGGGGCTTTACGAATTCCCTGCTCGAAGACGTCGAGCATCTCGGAGAGGCTGTACCCCCGGTCAGGAAGCGACACGTGGACGCTCCGAAGCAGGTCGAGCATCACCGTTCGGTCGCTCGCCCGCCGCCAGCAGTTGATGTACGCCGATCGGACCGGGAGTTGACCCAGCCGGCCCGTGCGCTCTAGGTCGGTCGCAAGACGTCGTGCGATGGCGGTCTTGCCGCTCCCGATACCGCCCGTGAGAAGAAGGTGGTACGGAAGCCCCTTTCCGAGCGCCTCGCGGTATCGTCGGAAGAGGAGGTCGAGCTCTTTCTCGCGGTGGACGAGCCGGGGCGGCAGGAACGACGGGTCGAGCGTCTCCTCGCGGAGGAGGATGCGTCCCACGGGGGTCATCGCGGGCGGTCGGGACGAGCGGGGGCCATTTTAGGTTCGCCCCGCGCGGGGGCGTTTCGAACCCGCCCGAGCCGGGATCCGGAGCGAGCGAAGCGCCGCATCGGCGAGCGCGCGGGGCGGAAGCCGGCCGTCCACGACGGACCAGTGCCGGGAACGAGCCATCGACCGGTACGCGCGGGCCACCCGATCGAGCACGCGGCGTCGCTCGAGAGGACCTCGGCCTCGCCCCCGACGGCCGAGACGGCGTAGGGCATCGACCGGAGCGAGATCGATGAGAACGACCCGGTCGGGACGGACCGTCGCCCCGCGCTGTAGGGTTTCGAGGCGCCGGCGCTCTCGGGGCCGGAGCGCGCTTCCCTGGTACGCGAGGGTCGAAAAGTACGACCGGTCGGTGATCACGAGGTCATGCCGAGAAAGGTCGCGCTCGAGCGCGGGACGCGCGACGTGCCGGTCGAGCGTAAAGTAGACCGCCCCCGTCCACGGGTCCTTCGAACCGGCCGACTGGGCGAGGGCTCCCAGGCGGCGGTCCGCCGGCTCGTGACGGAGACCGACCGAGAGCCCTTGACGCCTCAGCTGGCGAGCGAGCGCCTTCGCGAGGGTCGACTTCCCCACGCCATCGATCCCCTCGAGCGCGATGAGCCGCCCCCGGCGGCGGGACCCTGTCATCCCGCGGGTCCGTCGTCGATCGCCGGTCGCCAACCATAGACCCTCTCCACGGACTCGACGAACGGCGTCCAGAGGGCTTCGGCGGCCGCCGTCGAGGTCTCCGCGACGGTGACCGCGCGTCGGGGGACGGTCGCTAGGTCGAGCACCGCTCCCGGGCGCGCGGGGTCGTCGAGGAAGTCGGTCTCGAGGAACCAGGCCGGGCCGTCCATAAGAACCTCCCGGACGATGTCGCGCCGCGCCAGGTAGGACGCCGCGACCCCTTCGCGCTCGGAGGGGGGAACGCGGCTCCGGGCGTAGTGCTTCACCAGCCGGGTCGGAGGCAGCCCGACGCGGCGCGCAACCTCCGCGAGCGCACGGAATCCCGCTCGGTCCAAGTCCTCCGAATGGACGACCACGGGGCAGCCCACGTCGCGGGCGACGCCGAGCGCGTGCTCGAACGCTTCATCGATCGCCCGGCCTACGG
>JASHWY010000194.1 GCA_030043835.1 Thermoplasmata archaeon | reverse complement strand
AACATGGTCATTCGACGGTCCAAGGACCCTTAAGGCTTGCCCGCGGCGGGCTCCTTTTCCGTCCGCATAATCGGGGGCGGCGGCTGGAAGACGTACGCGCTGGAGGAGAACCGGGCGCCGCAACGGCGGCACTCGAAGATCCCGCTCGCGACGCGCTGAAGGGTCGAGGTCGAGCACCGGGGGCAGGCCGAAGGCTTCGCACGGGCCCGGTCGATCTCGAGGACCCGTCGTCGGATCCGGATCCCGTAGCGCGGGCCCATCCAGCCCGTCGCCCCGACCTTCTTCGTACGTTTGCTCATCGAGGGCCTCCCTTTGCGATCGCCCGGAGCCGGTCGCCGTGCACGAGCGCCCGGCGGACGACCTCCTTCACGTCGTCCGGAGAGAAGGCGCCGACAAGGCCTTTCTGCATCGCCACGATTCGGCCGTTCTCGTCCGTCGCGACCGTGAGGCGGCCCTGGGCCGCCTGCTCCTCCTCGAACGTGGGGTCGACGACGATCGTGTCGCCGAGCCGGACGAACGTGCATTCGACGGGGTAGTGCTGGACCTCGAGCGGGTAGTCGGCGTCCCCGACCTCGAACCGCTTCGCGGGGACGGTCGCATGGGAGAGCGCGGTCAGGGCGGCGAGGCTCGCCGCGTCGATGAGGTTCCCCGCGTGGTCTAAGACGTGCATGTCGACGTAACAGACCCAGGTCTTCTCGCCGGGGGTAACGACGAGCCGCGTGAGGTCCAGCGTGTCGGCAGCCCGGATCGCTCGGTCGACGACCCGGGAGACCTCGATCGCCCCGGGCTGGGGGGGACCGGGCTCGAACGTCGGGCTCGAGAGCGGGATCAATTCCGCGTTCGTCGTGAGGACGCCCGCGTTGGGGGTGTCCGGAAACGGCTTCCCGGGTTCGAGCTTGATGCCCGCGAGGACCGTCGTGTTCCCGACGCGGGCGAGCGCCGAGCCGTCCGCCGTCGCGACGAAGCCCGGTTCCACGGAGACCGCGCGGTACTCGTCCGGTCCGCGACCGTCCATGCGCTTTCCCTCCGCGGCGAGGTCCAGGATGTGGGTCATCAGGATCTCGGCGGTGACCTCCTCGCTCACGGCGTACCTCCCGAGGGAACGGTGGCCGCGTACCGTTCCCGAAGGGCCGCCTTCATCTTCTCGTAGATCTCGCGGCAGCCCCGGACGCCGAGGTCGAGCGATGCGGCGAGCTCGTCCGGGGTCATGTGGCCCTCCATCTGGAGGAGCACGAGGCGACCCGACTGCGGCACGAGCGCCATCGGGAGGTCGGCTTCGCCGAAATTGTCCTCTTCCTTCTTGAGGTCGAGCGCGATCTTCCCGGCGATCTTCCCCACGGCGACCGCGGGAAGGAGGTCGACCATCGGGATCCCAGCGTCGGCGAGGGCCACCGACGCGGCGACGAGGCCCGCGCACCGGGTCCCTGCGTTCGCCTGCAGGACCTCGATGTAGATGTCGATGCTCGTCCGGGGGAACTCTTCCGCAAAGACGACCGACTCGAACGCCTCTGCGATCACCTTCGAGATCTCCTGCGAGCGACGGTCGAGACCGGGGCGTTTGCGCTCGTCGACCGAGAACGCCGCCATGTTGTACTTGCACTGGATGACGGCCTTGTTGTTCTGCTGGAGGTGGCGGGGGTGCACCTCTCGGGGCCCGTAGACCGCCGCCATCACCTTGTTTGCTCCCCACTCGACGAACGCCGAGCCGTCCGCCTGATGGAGCGCGCCGGCCTCGATCCGAATCGGCCTCAGCTCGTCCAATCGTCGCCCGTCGATCCGGAGCCCTTCCGGGCTCAACAGGACGGGGACTTCTGTCGCTCCTACGTTTCCCATCGTTCTCTACTCCTGGAACGTCACTCCCACTCTTCGCGGGATTCCGACCTCTCCCCGTCCGAATCGTTCGGCGCCGGCGGGGCGTCGCGGTCCGCGCTCTCCCGAGGGGCGACGGCCGGTCCCCGGTCGCTCGAGGGGCCCGAGCGTGTGAGATAGCTCTCGACCCGCTCGGTAAGGCCGGACCGTATCCCCTCCTCGTCGATCATCCTAAGGGCGGCCGCCACCCGCTCGATCGCCTCGGGGTTCCCATCGATCCAGATCCGACCGTTCTGGCCGACGGTGACCTTCGCGCCGGTGTGGCGGACGATCGTTTGGATCATCGAGCCGTTGCGGCCCACCACCCGACCGACGCGCGCCGGTGCCACGCGAACGATGGTGCCTCCCTCGAGCTTACCGAGTCCTTCGCCCTGCATCGTGACCCCGATCCTCCCGGTCGCGTCCAGGCTCTCGACCTGGACGACCACGGCGTCGCCGACGCGCAGGTATTTCTCGGTCTCGCCGACTTCGACGTCCCACGGAGTCCCGGTCATGTGGAGCGGGGCCCAGCGCGGGGCGCCGATGTCGAGCAGCCAGAACGTCCCCTGTACGTCCGTCACGGTCCCGAGGACCACGTCGCCCGCCTTCGGAATGTACCGACCGGAGAGCGGGATCACGCGGACCGTCGGTGGGCGGGGCGAGAGGAGCCCGAGGACGGACGCGTAGACCTTTCCGCCGACCCGGTAGGTCCCGGGGCCGGGTTTCAGGCCCTGGCTTGGAATCTCCTCGCCCGGAAGAACTAGCACCCGATCCCCGGAGGGATACGAGGGGGAGCCCTCGTGGCCACGCCGCCGGTGGCCCGGCCGATGGTCTCTAGACATTCTCGATGCTGCACCGAGGCGCGCGACTGGGTTGGCTTATTTAACAAGGGCGGTCTCTGCGGCTCCCTTGGTCCGGGCGTTGAGCTTCTCGTAGAGCTCGGTTTGGACGCCCGCGGGGATTTCGAGCACTCCGCTCCACGCCCCGTCGCCCATCCACTGTTCCTCCAAGAGCCGCCCCATCCCTTTCAGGTCGCCGATCACCCGGGGGTAGTGCTGGGCCGGGAGCCGGATCCGGACCTTCACGACGTCGAGCCGGATCGGGATCAACGGTCGGAGCTTCTGAAGCACCTCCTGGACCTGGACGTCGACCGGGCGGAACGGGTCGATGTGCACTTTCGCCTCCTTGATCGCGGCCTCGATCCGGGCCGGTGGATGAGGGGCGCCCGTCTGGGGGTTCATGGCGTTCCGTGCGATCGTCGCGACGATCTGACGGTGCTTCGCCGCCTGGAGCTGGTGGCGCTGCTCCGTCGTGACCTGGACCTCCCCTTTGAGGACGATCTGCTTCGCGATCTCGGCGATGTTGCGGGTGTGGAAGATCCGCTCCAAGTGCTCCTCCGAGATCTTGTCGCCTTTCTTCGCGTCCTTGAAGACGTGGTCGAGCGCGAGCTTGTCCGTAAGGTCGACCGCTTTGCCGTCTTTCAGCTCCTGGACCGCCTGAGGGTCGACCAGCACCTCGAAGCGGGAGCCTTGGGTCTCCCACCGCGCGATCACCGCGTCGTCGACGTTCACCATGGGGGAGCGCTCGTGGGTCCCCTCGTCCCCTAGGAACGGGCGGACCGCCCGGACGAGGACACCGGAGGGAGCCTCGCGGCGAACTTCTGAATCTCGTCGGGCGAGAGACGAGCCATCCCCTCGCCTTCCTGAACGGTGCAGACCTCGACCTGCGAGAGGTTTCCGCCCTCGTCGAGGCCCGCGCGCAGCCCCTCGAGCGCTAGGAGGATCGCGGCGTCCCGCTCCATGTCCGGTTTAAACTTCTGCTCGAAAAGGTCCATCACGGGGCCTTTGTTCCCACCGGTGCTCGCGGCCCGGAAGCTCGTGAGCGACCCCGAGGGCTCGGTCTCGTAGAGATGGACTCCGCCGTCGTCGTAACCCCCGACCAAGAGCGCCGTCCCGAACGGTCGGACGCCGCCGAACTGGGTGTACTGCTGCTTATAATCGCAGATGCGGCGGACCAGGAGCTCGACCGACATCGGCTCGGCGTACGTGACGCGGTTCACCTGTGCCGCCAGCCTCGCGTAGTCGACCAACACGCGAGCGTCGGCAACCAATCCCGCGGTCGCGCACGCGATGTTCTCGTCGATCTGGTGGATCTTCTCGAGGCTCGCTGCCTCGGCGAGCTTCGGGTTCGGGATCCGACGGTCGGCGATCAAGACCACCCCGTTCGCGTAGACGACCCCGGCGGTCGTTGCGCCCCGTCGGACGGCCTCCCGAGCGTACTCGACCTGGAAGAGACGACCGTCCGGCGAAAAGACCGTGATGGCCCGGTCGTAGGCCATCTGGCCGGGTTGCATCTCCATCGCCCTCGCCTCGCCGCGGACACTGAGACCCCCTTTATAACGGGAACGTCGGCGGTAACGCCGCCGTCAGCCGATTACGTCCGGCCCGCGCGTCGGCCGAGCTCTTCCACCGGTCTTCCGACAAGGGTAAGAGCGAAAGCGCCCCCCCGGTGGCCGATGGACAGCGAGGCGGCCCCTCCATCCCGCCCCAACGCCTCAAGGCTCGCCGGAGCCCCATCGACCTACCTTCGAAGCGCGGCCGAACAGGCGATCGACTGGCATCCGTGGGGGCCCGAGCCGTTCGAGCTCGCGAGGCGCACCGGCCGCCCAATCCTCCTCGACATCGGGGCATCGTGGTGCCACTGGTGCCACGTCATGGACGAGGGGACGTACGCGGACGCGGAGGTCGCTCGACTTCTGGGCCAGCACTTCGTCGCCGTGAAGGTCGATCGCGACGAGCACCCGGAGGTCGACCGCCGCTACCAGCGCGAGGTCGGCGCTCTCACGGGGGAGGGAGGGTGGCCCCTAACGGGATTCCTCACGCCCGACGGCAAGCTGTTCCTCGGCGGCACGTACTTTCCCCCGACCGATGGGCACGGGCGACCCGGCTTTCGGCGAGTGCTCAAGGAGGTCGCTCGCCTCTGGCGCGAGGAGCCCGAGCGGATCCGGGAGAACGCGAGGGCGGTAGAGGAGTCGCTCGCCCGGATGCGGGCCGCGCGCACGCCGCTCAGCGCTCCGCTCGAGGGGTTCGTCACGACCGTGCGGGGCGAGCTCCTCGCCTCCTACGACCCCGCGAACGGAGGCTTCGGCACCGCTCCCAAGTTCCCGCACCCGACCGCCGTCTCGTTCCTTCTGTGGGACGCGTACGCCCGGAGCGATGCCGACACGGCCGAGCGTGCCCGGGAGACGCTGACCCGAATGGCCGACGGGGGGATGTACGATCAGGTCGGCGGTGGCTTCCACCGGTACTCGGTGGACGAGGGTTGGCACATTCCTCACTTCGAGAAGATGGGCGTTGACAACGCGGCGCTCCTGGCCGCGTACGTCGACGGTGCCCAGCGTTTCCAAGACCCCCGGCTCGAGGAGGTGGTCCGGGGGATTCTTGGCTGGGCCCGGGAGGTGCTTGCGGATCCGAACGGAGGGTTCGGCGCGAGCCAGGACGCGGACAACGCGCCGGGCGACGACGGCGATTATTTCACCTGGACGCGCGGCGAGCTCAAGGCGGTCCTTGACGCGGAGGAGCTCCGCCTCGCGGTCCGCTTCTTCGGGGTGGGGACCGACGGGCGGATGCCGCACGACCCCGAACGCAACGTCCTCTTCCGGATGCTGCCGCTCGCCGAGGCCGCCGAGGGGATCCCGCTTACGGAGAGCCCGGAGGCGACGCTCGCCCGGGTCGTCGAGAAGCTCCGCGCGGCTCGGGCTCGCCGTCCCGTGCCGGCGGTCGACCGCGCGCTCTACGCCGACATCAACGGGCGCTTCCTCGGCGCCTTCGCCCGGGCGGGTGCCTTCCTCGGGGACCCGACGGTGGTGGCCGACGCCCGACGGGCCGCAGACCGGTTCCTGAAAGACGGATATCGGCCGGGAAAGGGTGTGGGCCACCGGCTCGGTCCTTCGGGCCCGGACGCCTTCGGCTTACTCGAGGACCAGGTCGCGTTCGCGGGCGGGCTGATCGAGCTCTCGGCCGTCCTCGCCGAGCCCAAGTACCTCACGCCGGCCGTCGAGCTCATGGAGCTCATCGACCGCGAGTTCCGCGGCGAGGACGGCCTCCTTCGCGACCTCTCTCCACGCCTTTATGACGGACCGCCGATCGGAGCCCTCTCGGAACCTTCGTACCCGTTGGAGGACAGCCCCCACCTCTCCGCCAACGCGGCGACCGCGCTCGCCTTCCTACGGCTCTTTGGCCTCCTTCACGAGGAGAAGTGGCATGAGAAGGCGGCGGCGCTCCTGCCGCCGATCGCGGCGCGGGTCCACGGCGTGGGCCTCTTCGCGACCGGCGCCGCGTGGGCGGCCGGGCTACTGCTCACTCCGCCAGCGACGTTGGTCGTTGAGGGGACGGGCCCCGAGCACGTCGCGCTCGTGCGCGCCGCGCGACGGGCTTGGCATCCGAGCATTTGCGTCTTCGACGGGAGACCTCCGCCCCCCTTCTCGATGCCGGGCGACCTCGCGTCGTCCCCCGAGGGAGGTTCCCCCCGCGCTCTCCTCTGCGTCGGGACGACGTGCGCGCCGCCGGTCACCGACCCGGCGGCGATCGCCCCGTTGCTGAGGACCTACCGGGCGCCGTAGTTCCCGTCGGCAGTCGTCCGAGGTCGGTCCCGTCGAGAAGGTACGCCCGCGCCTCGCCGCGCGACAGGAACCGCTGCCAGAGGAACGATCGTCCTCGGGCGGGGCGCTGCCGATTGAGCGCCTCCGTCCCGGCGATCGGATTGAACGCGGGAAGAACCACGATCTCCCGCGCTCGAAGCGGAACGTGACGCCCTCGTCGACGCGGGGGAGCGCTCGAGGGTGTGAGCGTAACCCGTAACCAGCATCGCCGCTTTCCCGACGGGTCCTCTGCCGTCGGCGCGAGCCGATAGCCGGGATGAAGGTGGCCGACCACAAGTCGCCTTGCTCGAAGGACGGCATTCGAAGGCCAGCGGTGTCCGTGGAAGATCCCGACCCCGTCCCGAACGATCCCCCGCGCCGGATGAACGACGACCTCCCGGGGAAGGAACCGAACGAGCCCGACATCGTGGTTGCCGAGGACGAGCTCGACGGTGAGGCCGGCTCCAAGAAGTCGCCCAAAGAAGTCGAAGATCACGGGACGCAAGGCAGGCGGCGTTCCCACGATGGGGTGTTTCGCGTCGCCCGCGATCACGACCGTTCGGGCCGCGGTCTCCTGGACCGCCCCAAGGATCTCCTCAGCGAGGCGTTCGCCGCTGGCCTCGGGAGGCCCCGAGGGTCGCTCCGTACTTCCAACGAGCCCGAGATGCACGTCGGCGAGGAGAAGGGTCGTCTCCGCTGAGCGTCCCGGAGGTGTGAGGGATAGGACCGGTCGGTCCGGAACCGGGCGCAGGAGGCTCTCCACGGGGCCTGGAGCCGGACCGCGGAAAAGAGACTTCGCGTCCGGATGCGGGGCGAGGCCGAGGTTTTCCTCCGAGAGAGGGGACCCTACGTATTTATTTAGAAGAGATAATTAGATTCTCAAGGAAGCAGCATGGCGAACCCGCGCGACCGATGGATCGACCGGATCCGGGACTCGCTCGAGCGAGCCGGCTTCTACGTCGCCCACACCCAGGGCGTGCGCCCCTCGAGCTTCGACCTCGCGGCCCGTCGCGACGCGACCCTCCTCCTCATCAAGGTTCTGAAGAACATCGACGCGCTGGACGCCGACGAGGCGGGCCGGCTGCTCGAGCTTGGCAAGGTTTTCCCAGCGATCGTGCTCGTCGTCGGGCGAACCTCGGGAGTGTCCGAGCTCGACCCCGGGGTGGTCTACACCCGCTACGGGGTCCCAATCATCGCCGAGGGGACCCTGTCCGAGTACCTAGAAAAGGCCGTTCCACCGTTCCTCTTTGCGAGCCCGGGGGGAACGTTCGCCCGGATCGACGGCGAGCGTCTGCGCCTCCTGCGTCTCGAGCGGGGCCTCTCGCTGGGAGCGCTCGCGACCATCGCCGGGGTCTCGCGGCGCGCGATCCAGCTCTACGAGGACGGCGCCGGTGCCGAGGCGAGCGTGATCCACCGGATCGAGTCGTACCTCGGGGAGCCGATCGTCCGGCCGATCGACCTGTTCGCGCGCCCGGCCCCGGCACGGACGGTCGACCGGACGCGGGAGACGGGCGGCAAGGGAGCCGCCGGGGAGAAACCGACGGAGCGCCTGCTCGCCTCGACCGGGGACCCGCTGCGGGACGGCGTGCTTCGGCAGCTCGAGGGGATGGGCCTTGAGGTCGTCGTGACCGTGCGGGCGCCGTTCGACGCCGTCGGACGCACCCCCGAGATCTTGCTCACGGCGGTGGGAAGCCTTCGAAGCGCCCAGCATCGGGCGGAGGTGCTCCACGGCCTCGCTCGGGTCGCCGAGGGGCACTCGATGTTCGTCGTCTGGGAGGCCGTTCATCGCGCATCGATCGCCGGGATGCCGGTCCTGACGGTCGGAGAGTTGAAACGCCACCGGGACCGGGACGACCTGCTCGAGGAGATCGAGGAACGGGAAGCCCTGTGATCTCGGCGCGGGTGGGACCGCCCGGCGACATCCTCCTCCTTGCTCCCGTTCGGGGTCTTGCGAGCGAGAGCGCGAAGGCCGTCCGCGAGATCGACGCGTTCGGCCCGGACGTGCTCGGGGTCGGAGCCTCTCCCGAAGAGCTCCGGAGCCTCGTCGAGTACTTCGTCCGCGCCGACGCAGAGCCGGTCGTACCGCTCACCAGCAATGAGACGAGCGAGGTCCGGGGCCTCGTTCGGTTCGGCGAGGTCCGGGTTCCGAACCCGTCGATTGTCGAAGCTCTGAGGTTCGCCGCCGTCCGGGGTCTTCCCGTGGAGCCGCTCGACCCGGGCGACGAGAGCTCTGCCTCGATGTTCGCCGAGCACATCGGCTACGTCGAGCTCGTCCGGCGGACCGTGCGCGAACGTCGCGTGGCGAGAAACCCCCCCTCGCCGTCGAGCCCCGACGAGTTCGCCCTCGCCTGGGATGCTCAAGTCGGCGGAGGGGCGGGGTCGAAGCGGTTCGCTCAGGCCCGTGACCGCCACCTGGCGCGCGCCGCGCACCGAATCGCCGAGACGCACCGCCGATGCGCGGTCCTCGTCGACCGCGAGCGGTTCGACTCGGTGCGACTCCTCATCGAGCGACCGGAACTGGCCACGATCGCCGAAGAGTGATCACTCCTCGCGCTTAAGGATCCGTTCGAGGATCGCGCGCGCGTCGCGTCGGAACTCGTCGAGCGTTCCTTCGTTCACCAGCATTCCGTCCGCGAGTGCGAAGGCGTTGCCGATCCCCCACTTGAGCTCTCGGCGGTCCCGGTCGTAGAACTCCTGGAGGTTGCCGTCGTCGTTGCGTCCCCGATTCTGAAGCCGGCTGTGGCGGGTCTCGGGCGACGCAAAGATTCCGAGCACGAAGAGGTCGCCGAAGTTGTGCCGGAAGACGGAGACCTCGCTGTCCGACCGGCACCCATCGACGAGCATCCGCGTCTCGGTGAGCTTCGGGAGCGCGCGTTGCGCCCAGATCCCAGGCCCGTGCTTGTCCCGCTCCTCGGAGGCGACGCGTCCTACGTTCGCGTTGGTGACGGGAAGGTTTCGGCGTCGCGTCGCGTCTCGGACGAGGTCGCCCATCTTGAGCGTCGCGAGACCCATCGAACGGGCGACGGCCACGAGCTCGTCCTTCCCCGAGCCGGGCATCCCGACCGTGACGATCAGTTTCATGGCGCCGGCGGCGTGGTGCCGGGCTCGCTCTTCGCCGGAGGGGGAGTCCCTTTCAGTTTGTCCGCCACGTCCGATTCGGTCACCATCTGGAGTCGGTCGGCCCGCTGGCGGAACGCGTTCGCCTCCTGCTCCGCGAGACGGACGGCCTCGTTGTACCGATCGACCTTGACCTTGAGCTCGGCGGACTTCTGAGTCTTCGTCGCGGCGCGCAGCTCGAGGGCGCGGGACTTCTGCTGGCGGTCGACG
>JASHWY010000193.1 GCA_030043835.1 Thermoplasmata archaeon | reverse complement strand
CCTCAAGGTCGGGGTCCTCAACCTACCGCTCCGCACCGGCTATCCCCTCAACGGGTTCCTCGTGCCCGGCTTCTTTTCCGAGGCGAGCGAGACCTTCCCCCGCGAGATCCGCTCCGAGCTCGAGGGCGCGCTCGGCTGCGCGTACCCGGGGGAGCTTCCCGTCTACCACGCTGCCGAACGGAACTCCTGGATGGACGCTGCGACGCGCGCCGTCCACCAACGGGCGCAGGTGGCCGTCGCGCTCACCCAATCCCACGCGCCCGATTTCCTCTTCGTCCTCTTCCGCGAGACCGACCGGGTCGAGCACCAGCTCTGGAACGAGCTGAGCCGCCCCGTGAGCGAAATCCCGAACGACCTCATCGAGTTCTGGCGCTCCGTTGACACGGCGTGTGCTCAGGTCGACGCTGCGTTCCGCGCGGCGGGCGGGCCGGCGATCACGCTCGTCTTGAGCGACCACGGTCACGGGGCGGTGCAGTCCGACTTCCTCACGAACCGGTGGCTCGCCGAGGAAAAGTTCCTCGTCTTCCAGCACGGCGACGACCTCGCCGCTCGGAACCTTCTCGCCCGGGGGATCCTCGCGTCCCAGCACTTCGCCCTCGGGCGCCGTCTTGGCCCGCGGATCGCCACGTTCCTCGATCGAAGGGATCGTAAGCGACTCGCGCGGTGGGTCGCCGGCGAGACGTCGTTCGAGCAGATGTCCTCCCGCATCGACTGGGAAAAGACCCTCGCCTACTCCTACCCGGTTCCGGAGGGGATCTACCTCAATCGGTACAATCCCACCCTCACGTCCGAACGGCGTGAGGAGGTGCTCCGGGAGCTGCGCCGACGCTTAGAGGCGTATCCGGAGGCGCACATCGAGGTCCTCGACCCGCGGGAGATCTACCACGGGAAGAACCTAGGACGCGCCCCGTCGCTCCTGATCCGGGTCGACGGCATGACGACCGAGCCGTGGATGGACTTCCGGTATCCCCGACCGTTGATCCGCGATAGGCCGGAGTTCTTCTTCGGCACGGGCACCCACCGGATGAACGGGATCCTGATCGCCGCCGGCGAAGGCGTTCGGCCGGGTCAGCTGAGCCCGGCGCTGAGCCTGCTCGACGTCGCCCCCACGATCCTCGAAGCGATGGGCGCCCCGACTCCCGAAGCGATGGTGGGCCACTCGTTCGGTGCCCACCTCGGAACTGCGGTGTGATCGTCTCCTCGACCGGAACCCTTTTCGACCGGGTCCGCTAGAAGCGGCGGATGCCGGTCCGCTCGGTCGACGTGATTGCGGCCGGCCCCCCGTCGTCGGACCCGTACGACGCGGCCGCGCCCGCATGGGCCCTCGCCGTGGGCTTCGCCGCCCGGGGCGCGGACGTTCGCGTCCTCCACCTGGGAAGCGTGACCGACGAGGGCGCACCGCCGGGCACCACCTCGGTGCCGATCGAGCTATCGCTACGCCGGCCGGGTGCCGCGATCGAGCCGGCCGAGTTCGTCGCCGCGGCCGGCCGCAAGGTCCGGCGCGACGCGGAGCTCATCGTGCGGGACCCCCTCGGGCTGGGGCGGCTCGGCGTCCATCGGTCGTCCCGCGGACCGCCGATCGTCGTCGGGTTCGTGCGGGAGCTCGAGCTCACCGCGTTCGAACGCGACCGGGCCCAAGGGTCGGTAGGGGGCATGGTCGGTCGGCTCGACACCTGGCGCGACCGCCGAGCGGTGCGTCGGCTCGAGCAGGCGGCGCTCAACGAAGTGGACCGCCTCTTCTACGATTCCCCCGAGCTCCCGACAGTCCTGGCGCGTGAGTACTCCGTTCCCGAGCGCCGCCTCCGACCGATGCCTCCGCCCGTCGTATCCGCTTCGGATCCGCCGGCCCGCGCGGCGGCTCGGGACGCCCTACGCCTTCCCCTCGACGTTCCGATCGTCGCGGCGCCCGCGAGCGTCGATCGCCCGGATCCGGCCGGCATCGATCGGTGCGCCGAGGCGTTCCGACGGGTGCGGCCGTTCTTTCCGGGGGCTCGCCTCGTGGTCGTCGGAAGTTCGGCCCCTGCGGACCCTGGCATCGTGAACGTTCCCGCCCGCGATCGCGCGTCGTTCGCGGGAGCCCTCGCGGCGGCCGATGTCGCCCTCTTCCTGGGGAGAACCCCCGGCTTCGATCCGTCGGTGATCCTCGCGCTGCGTGCGGGCTGTCTTCCGGTCGTGGCCGCCAACGTTCGTCTCCCGCTCAACCCGGGGGCTCTCGTCCGCACTCTCCCCTCGGAGGACCCCGGGGACATCGCCTCGGTACTCGCGGAGCTCCTCGCCGATCCGGCGCTCCGCCGGGAAGTCCTCAAGGACGCGGCCACCTACGCGGACCTCTTCCTTCCCGAGCGGGCCGCGGAGGACGTCGAGAAGAGCGTCACGGCCGGGGCGGGCTAGTCCTTGGGGCACTCCGGTTCATCGAAGCGCCATTCCGCGAACCCCCGACCCGCCGATGCCCGACGCACCGCTCGAGGCACGCCGTCCCACCGGACGGCGGTAGGTAGCTCGCCACGGTCGAGAGCGTCGAGGATCCCTCGGAAGCGGGCGCGGAGCTCCGCATACGGGTCTTCGACCCCCGGCGTGACCCACCGTCGGGCCGACCGGACCTCCCTCACATTGCCCGGCCGAGCGACCCAAACGCCGATTGGCTCCGCCCTCGTACCGCGAGTGCGATCGGCGACCCGCTGGGCGGCGAGGTCGCCGGCGAGGGCAATCGCCGACCAGTCGCCCCACACCCGTCGCCGGAGCGCTTGGGAGAGGACGGTGCGCGCGTCGCCCACCTTCGCCTCGACGAGGCCGACCTCGTCGCCGCGCCGCGCCACGAGGTCGAAGTAATCGGTACCGTCGGGATTGACGTACGTCCGGAACCCTTGCGCGCTCAAGTGCGCCGCCAGCGCGGCGACCACCTCGCCCTCCGTTCGGTGGGATGGCGCCGAGGCGGAGCGCGTCAACCGCCGGACCGTAAGAACCATCGGTCGAGCCTCCCGCGAGGAATCCGCACGACGATCGGTCGGCCGTGCGGACAGGCGTACGCGGCGTCGGGGAGCGCATACAGCGCTTCCAAGACCCGCGCGAACTCCTCCTCTCCCACGACGTCCCCGGCACGGATCGCGGCGTGGCAGGCGATCGTCGCGGTGGTTCGCTCGGCGGGCCCATCGGGGATGGTGGGCCTCCCGCCGTCCGCGAGCTCGTCGAGGAGGGCGTGGAGCGCCTCCGGACGGGCTCGCCCGCCGCGGTAGGTGGGGATGGCCCGCACCCGCACGTCCTCGGGCCCGAACGG
>JASHWY010000192.1 GCA_030043835.1 Thermoplasmata archaeon | reverse complement strand
GTCGGCGACGGGATCAACGACGCTGCGGCGCTCACGGCCGCCGACGTCGGGATCGCGATCGGAGCTGGAAGCGACGTCTCGCGCGAAGCCGGTCGAGTCATCCTCGTACGGTCGAGCTTCTCGGGCGTTCCCATCGCGCTCAAGACCGCTCGTCGGGTCGTCGCACGCGTGCGGGGGAACCTCGCTTGGGCCATCGGCTACAACGCCGTCCTCCTCCCGGTCGCCGCCGGTGCGCTGGTCCCGGCTTTCGGTTTGGGGATCTACGCGTACCTTCCCATCCTGGGCGCCCTAGCGATGGCACTGTCATCGACCACTGTGTTACTCAACTCGTTGACGCTTAGGCGGACGATCGCTCCCACGCTTAGCGATGCTCCTGAGACTCCGTCGGCCCGTCGCGCCCCCTCAGGCCCTGAAACCGTTTAGTAGAACCGTCGTCCACGCCCCGCCGAGTCCGATGGGTACTAGGTTTCTCAATCGCCGTTGGCTCTCGAGAGGCTCCGAGGGGGTCTGAAGGATGAGCCCTCCCTCGATCGAGACGCACGACCTCACCAAGGTGTTCGGCCGATTCACGGCCCTCGACTCGCTCAACCTGAAGCTCGAGGGCACCAAGTGCGTCGGATTTCTCGGCCCCAACGGAGCGGGCAAGACGACCACGCTCAAGCTCCTCACCAACATGCTCTTCCCGACCCGGGGTGAGTGCTACGTGAACGGGGTCTCGGTTCGCGAGCACCGTAAGCAGGCTCTCGCCGACGCGGGCGTTCTCATTGAGACCCCAGAGATCTATCCGGCCCTCACCCCGAACGAGGCGCTCGGGATGGTGGCGGACCTGCGGGGCGTCCCTTCCTCGGAGCGACGCGACCGCATTCGGACGGTTCTCGCCGAAGTGAAGATGAGCGACTGGGCGAACCAGAAGGTCGGCCGGATGTCGAAGGGGATGAAGCAGCGGATCAACATCGCCGCGTCGCTCGTCCACGACCCGGACGTCCTCATCCTCGACGAGCCGTCGACCGGCCTCGATCCACGAGGGGTGGCCGAGGTGCGGGACATCGTGCTGGACCTCAAGAAGAGCCGACGGCTCATTTTCATGAGCAGCCACATCCTGAGCGAGGTGGTCGATGTCTGCGACGAGGTCGCTCTCCTCGACCACGGCAAGCTCCTATTCTACGACACCTTGGAGAACGTGATCTCAAAGTTCGGCGGGGGCCACGACTCGGTCGACGTCGAACTGGCACGCCCCATCCCCCCGGACGTCGTCACCCAGAGGATCGGTTCGCTCCCTGGGGTCTCGAACGTGAACCCGCTCGACCCGAAGCGAGTGCGCGTTCGCTTCTCCGGAGGGGTCGACGGGCAGGAGCGCGTCGTCCAGGCATTGATCGGCCTCAACCTCGGGGTGATCGGCGTCACGGAGTCCGAGAGCGCGCTCGAGGAAGTCTACTTGAGCCAGATCTCACGGGGGGACTAGGCCGACGATGGCGGCGGAGACGGTCGACGTGCCCGCGTCCCGACTCCAGGTTCCCCGGTCGATCGAGCAGGTGGGCAAGCTGACCCGCTACCAGTTCCGGGAGTACCTCCGCTCGCGACGCTTCCTCGCGCTCGCCGCGATCGTCCTCGTGATCGGCGTGATCATTACGACGGTCATCGCCTACTTTCGAGGGTCGCTCATCTCCGATAATCTCGGCTTCTACGGCACGTTCTGGGGAGGGGGGGCCGACATCGTGATCGTCCTCTCCGCTGTCTTTTTTGGCGGCGACGCTATCGCGGGGGAGTTCCAGAACAAGACCGGCTACTTCCTGATGGGCCTCCCGGTTCGTCGGTCGACCGTATACCTGGGGAAGTACATCGCGGCGTTCCTCGCCTCGGTCGCGATCATGGTGATATTCCTTGCCATCGTGCTGGCGAACGGCGTCTACTACTTCAGCAGCAGCGCCTTCCCGTGGCAGATCGGACTCTCCCTGATTCTGGCGATCATCTATCTCGGCGCCGTCCTCGGCGCGACGTTCTTGTTTAGCTCGCTCTTCAAGACGAGCGCCTACGGGTTCGTCCTGACGGCGATCCTCTTCCTCTTCGGATTTACTCTCCTCGAGGATCTCGTCACCGCCCTCGTCAAGATCGAGCCGTGGATGATCATCTCCTACGCGAGCTCTACGATCGGGGGCGTCTTCTCATCGAGCGTGAACTGGGGGCTCCGAGGCACGGTGACCACCATGACCACGATGGTGGGCCGACGGGCCGTGACGACCACGACCTATACCTCAGGGATCGCGGAGGGGATTGTCATCATGATCGTCTACTTGGTTCTCACGGCGGCGGCGGGGTTGGTGCTCTTCGAGCGTGAGGAGTTCACCTAGAGCGCGCACGGCCGGCGAAGGAGCCGGTAAGGCCTCGCGCGCGTCCATGGGCCAGAGCGTCGACGCCCGGGTGTGGAGACCAGGACCCCATCCCGGCGCATCCCAGGGCGATCCGACCCCGCACCGGGGTCCCCTTCACCTCAGAGCGCCGCCTCGCCGACCAAATCCTTAAAGGCGGTATCCGGTGAGCGTAGTCGGCGATGGGGGACCAGGACCTGTCGACCGAGCTCGCCGGCCAGGGCTACCAGCTCGTCGGGCGGCACAGCGCGGTCAAGCTCTGCTACTGGACGCGGGAATCGTTGACGCGAGGCCGGGACTGCTACAAGGGTCGGTTCTACGGCATCGAGAGCCATCGGTGCCTTCAGATGTCCCCCTCGATCGACTCGTGCAACCTCCACTGCCGCTTTTGTTGGCGGAACCAGGGATGGGAGAACGACGCGCTCATGCCCGAGTACGACGATCCCGAAGATCTCCTCGACCGGTCGATCGACGCGCAGCGCCGGATCCTCTCGGGGTTCAAGGGCGACGCCTCGGTCTCCCTCGAACGTTGGGACGCTTCCCAGACCCCCCGCCACATCGCGATCTCGCTCACGGGCGAGCCGACGCTCTATCCCAAGATGAACCGGTTCCTCAC
>JASHWY010000191.1 GCA_030043835.1 Thermoplasmata archaeon | reverse complement strand
CGGCGGCGAGGCCGACGCCGATCGTCGGGACCGCGAGCGAGAGATAGCCGACGACGAAGAACGCCGAGAGGATCTCTCCCCGAAGGAGCGCGGGCGCCACCCGGTCGATGAGGGTGACGCCTCCCATGTACGCGAACCCCACGCCGATTCCCAAGGCGCCGGCGCCCACCACGAAGAGCGGCAGCGAACTGAGGGCGACCGAGAGAACGATCGCGAGCGTCGCGGCGACCATGAGGGGAAGGCCGTCGAGGAGCGCCCGGCGGTCGCGGACCTGGCCGAGGCCCAGCTGAACGATCGAGGCGAATCCGAAGAAGACCGCGACGATCGTCGCTGACGTTGCCCGGTTCCCGATTCCGAGGTCGAAGCGAAGGAACGTCGGGGCGAGCGCCCCGAAGAACCCATAGAGCGAGTAGCACGCCGCGAGAGCGCCGGCGGCCACCCAGAACGGTCGCCAAAGCTCCGTGGGGACTCGGAAGCGCTGGACTTGAACGGTGCGTCGCCCGGTGGCCGGGGGGACGGTCTCCGGCGTCAAGACCACGAACCCGAATCCCACGGCGCTCGCCACGATGAGCAGCAGGAAGACGAGCTTCGTGGGCGCCGGAGCGTACTCGACCAGGAAGCCGCTCAGGAGGATCCCCGTCGCCACCCCGCCGAAGTTCGCCGCGACCGAGGCCCGGGCCACGTGGTGCTGATCCCTCCGGGGCTCGAGGCTCGCCATCGAGGCGGTCGCGGTGCTGGTCGTCGCTCCGACGGCGAGCCCCGAGACGATTCGCGCGAGCGCCAGCGTCGCGACCCCCGAAGCGAAGACAAACGCGACGCCGCTCAAGGCCGTCAGGAGCATCCCCATGTAAAGCACGGGCCTCCGCCCGACGACGTCGGAGAGCGGCGCGATGAAGACCATCATCGCGAGCACCCCGATCGTGTACGCACCGAAGATCTCGGCCAGGACTCCGGCGGTGAAGTGGTACTGCTGCTCGTAGACGGCATAGAGCGGGGTTGGGATCCCGGCCCCGAACGCCGTGACGCCGAGCACGTAGGCGGCTCGGCGGAACGGTCCGCGGCTTAGGAGCGCCGGCGACGCTCCCAAGGAGTTGGCCGTCACACGATGCCTCGGCGGGCCCAGGCCCCGGGCTCCACTTCGGGTCCCGGCCCACGAGGCCGCCGCCCGTGCGTCACGGCGGGATCGGCGCCGACCGGAACTCGGCCGGTAACGGGGGCCACGTCAAGCGGAAGCCCTCTAGGGTATCGACCAAGACCTTCGACACGGCCCAGTCGCGAAACCACTTCTTGTCGGCGGGGATGAGGTACCACGGAGCCCAAGGGGTGCTCGTTCGGTCGAGCATCTCCTCGATCGCCGTCGTGTACTGGGGCCAGCGGGTCCGCTCCTTGAGGTCGTCCCGGGAGAACTTCCAGTGCTTCGTCGGATCTCGGAGCCGTTCCTTGAGCCGCTTCCGCTGTTCGTCTTCGCTGATGTGGAGAAAAAACTTGAGGATCGTCGTTCCCTCGTGGGTCAGCGTCCGCTCGAAATCGTTGATCGCGCGGTACCGGTGCCGCCACACCTTCTTCGGGACGAGGCCATCGACCCTCGCCGCCAAGACGTCCTCGTACTGGCTCCGATTGAAGATCACGATCTCCCCCTTGGCGGGAGTGTCGGCGTGGACCCGCCAGAGGAAGTCATGGTCGGCCTCGATCGGCGTGGGGACCCGGAACTTGGCCACCCGGACTCCCTGGGGGTTCACACCCTCGAAGACATGTCGGATCGTCCCGTCCTTGCCGGCAGTGTCGAGCCCCTGCAGCACGACCAGGACCGAGCAGCGGTGGCAAGCGTAGAAGAGCTCCTGCAGGCGGTCGAGCTTCTCGATGAGGTGCTGGGATTCGGTGAGCGCCCGCCGCTTCGATCCCCGAAAGGCGGACGTGTCCCCGGTGTCGAACCGATCGAGGCGCACGCGCACCCCGGGCCGAACCTCGAACGCCTTCATCGAACGAACTTCCTCGGCGTCTCTCCCGCCCCCACCCGGGCCGAGGTCGCCGCTGCCTCGAGACCGGAACGGGAGCGGGGTCTTAGTTCACTCGGTTGCCAGACGTCGTCTACGACGCAGCAGTCCCTCGCGCCCGCGCGGGCCGTGTCCGCGAGTCGGGTCGTCGGTGGGACGAACGTCGACCGCGTTCAGCCGAGCCCGTCGCGGAACTTGATCGAGGCGTGGCTACCGTTGCAGAACGGCATGTTGCTGGAGGCGCCGCACCGGCAGAGGGTGACGCGGTTCCGGGTTTCGTAGGCGGCCCCGTTCGCGGACTCCACCCGGATGCCTCCCCGTACCCACAGGGGACCGCTGCAGCCCAAGGCGGGATCCTCGACCAGTCCGATCGAGGGCGGTAGCGCCGGCTCGATCACCTTGCGGTTCGCCTTGTCGTGGAGGACCAGGCGACCGGAAGGGCAGTGGCCCGCCTCCCGGATGACGAGCTCGCGGGATTTCGGGTCGTCCGTCCGTTCGATGAGAGCCCAGATCTTCCCGCCGGGGTCGCAGAACCGCGCGAAGGCGCAGAGGTTCTCGTCATCGCTCAGGAGGAGGCCGGGCCCGTCGAAATGCTCGGACTGCCGCTCGATAGGGCGGCGCGATGCGGTCTCCCGGCCCTCGAACCGGACGGCAAGGTGCGAATTGTCGCAGAACGGTTTGTTCTTCGACTGGCCGCACCGGCAGAGGAAGTACTCCTCCTCGACGGGGAAGCTCCGACCCTGGGTCCAATCCCACGATTCGTTCGCCGCGTTGGGCGTGATCGTCTGAACCGTCAGAGGAACCTTGCCGACCACGCGGTAGGGTCCACGCTCGTTCACGACGATCTTCATCCCGGAGACATCACCCATCGATTCCCACCCATCGTCGGCAGTCGCGCCGGGGATTAAGGGATAGCTCAGGGCGCCCCGCGGGCCGACGCGGGCCGCGCGGTCGTCGCCGCTCGCCCGCTCGCTTTGGTGGCGGGAACCCGACGGCGAGGAGCTTTCCGGCCGGGCCCGCCGTCGCATCGACATATAGTCCGCTCGCATCGCTCGGAAAGCCATGACGGACCAGTCGGAGCCGTACTTCACCACCGACCTTTTCCGCTTCCTTCGGGAGCTCGCGAAGAACAACAACCGCGGCTGGTTTCAAGCGAACAAGGCACGCTACGAGGAATCGGTTCTCACTCCTTCCGTCCGGTTCGTCGAAGAGGTGGGTCCGGGGCTGGCTCGCCTCAGCCCTCAGATCGTCGCGGATGCTCGTCCGTTCGGTGGGTCCGTCTCGCGGATCTACCGGGACACCCGCTTCTCGAAGGACAAGAGCCCGTACCGGACCAACGTCGGGATCCACTTCACTCACGCGATGTCGCGGAAGACCGAAGAGCATCTGCCGGGCTTCTACCTCCACCTAGCCCCCTCGGAGAGCACGGTGTATTCCGGAGTCTGGCATCCGGCCCCTGCCGGGCTCACGCGAATCCGCGACGCCATCGTGTCGGACCCTCGAGTCTGGTCCCGCGTGGTCCGAAGAAGCCCACCGAAGGGAGGAGAGTCCTATGTCCGAGTTCCGGCGGGCTACGACCCGGCGCATCCGTTCGCGGACGACCTGAGACGCAAGGACTTCTTTGCCTCGGAGGAGTTCAAGGACGCGCAGGTGACCTCACGCAACTTCGACCGGATCTTTCTGTCCGCGTGCGCCCGGCTCGACCCGTTGAACCAGTTCCTAGCCCGTGCGCTCAACGTTCCGTGGTGAGTCGCTCGGCCCCGCATCCTTTGCCGGGTTGAGTCTCTTGCCACGGGTCAAGCGTCGCGCCGATCGTCGCCGCTTCTGTTCGCGCCCTCATCGCGGGAAGTAGGTTGTCCCGTCGATCGGGCCGGTCGCGATCAGCCCCCTGGGAGCGAGCGGCCGCTCCTCAACGCGCCGACGGAAGGTCCGCGTTTCACACGTGCGCCAAAATCAGCAAGGAGGCCCGACCCTATGTCTGGACCATGGAACGAAGCGGGGGTCTACGAAGGGTGAGTCGCCTGCTCGCGGTCGGTATCGCCGTCGTGGGCATCGCAACGCTCTTGGCGTCCTCGTCGGTTTCTTCCCTCGCTGTTGCGAGCGGCAACGCCGGGGGGCTGCGACCTGCCGTCTCCACGGGCTCGTTCCCGATGTTGGCCGAGTACGCCGTGACCTTTACCGAGTCCGGGTTGCCCTCGGGGACGAGCTGGTCGGTGACGTTGAACGGGACGCTGCAGAGTTCGACGAGCGCCTCCATGACCTTCTCTGAAGCGGACGGCTCGTACGTGTTCACCGTGGGTTCCATCGCCGGCTACACGGTTGGGCCGGAGGGAAACGTCACGGTGAGCGGTGCGCCCGTGAGCGTGCCCATCCTGTTCGTGTCGACGGTATCCGAAACGCAGAGCTGCCCCAGCTTCTATTGGGCGGGCGACAACAACACGCTCCGCGGCAACTGCCTCGGGTTCTTCGAGGATGATTATCGGGCGTTCAACGCCACGACTGGATGGACCACGGACAACTCGACCTTCACGGTCGGTCCGCTCGCCGAGGTGACCCCTTCGGGCGCCGTCGTGGCCCTCGGGGTCCCCGGGTACGAGGGCTCCGGCTCGGTGACCACTACGTCTACGCCGCATGAGGTCAACGTGACGGATGCGATCGTCGGGAACGTAACGAACGCGATCGGTGTCAACAGTTCGACCGGTGATCCGAACGGCGAGACCCCC
>JASHWY010000023.1 GCA_030043835.1 Thermoplasmata archaeon | reverse complement strand
GGCCCGGTGACGGTCGAGGCGATTCTCCTCGACGGACGAACACTGCTCGCCAACGCGACACTGAACGAGTCGGTCGCGCCGGCGCTTGCGCTCACGAGCGTACCGGCAGTGGTCGCTGGCGACGAAGGACTCCCGTCGTGGGTCCCCGTCAACGTCACCGGGGGGATCCCGCCATTCACGCTGCGCGTGACGACGGTTGACGGCTCCGCGACGTCGTTCACGACGTTCTGGACCGATGGCCCGCAGGATCTCGCTCTCAATGCCTCCATCTCTGGGGTAGTCCCCGTCGCCCTCGAGCTCTCGGACGGGAGTCGGTCGATCGTCCTCCACGCCGAGTTCACGTTCGACGTCGCTGCTCCCATCAACCTCTCGGCGGCCCTTAACCCCCAGATCGAAGAGAACGGGACGGTCGTGACCCTGCGAGGGACGGTCTCGGGGGGATCCTTCCCCGAATTCTGGGCCGTCGTGCCCAACGCCGAATGCGCGTCAGCCTCCGAAGGAGCGGGAGCGGTGGGGTCGCTCTCGACCTTCGCGTGGTCGGGAACGTTCGCCGAGGAGGGGTCGACCTCGGTGACTGTGATCGCCGTCGACGCGCAGGGAGCAACGGCGGGAAAGTCGCTCTACCTACCTCTCGTACCGAACCTCCTCGTCCGGTTTTCCCTCGAGGCGCTCCCGCTCACCAACAACAGCACCCGCCCCGAAGTCGCCCTCGCCCTCAGCGTCACTGGGGGCCTTCCACCGCTCTCGGTCGCCCTCGAGGCCGTTGACCTCGAGGAGTGGAACTTCTCCGCCCCATCCGACGGGGCGTTCAATTGGACCGTCTCGATCAACGCGACCGGGTCGATCCCCTGGTCGATCCAATGCGTCGACGAGTTGGGCGTCGGGGTTTGGGAGAACCTCACGATCACTCTCCCCTCGGTTCCGGGCACGGTCCCAATCCCGACGCCTTCTCCCAACCCGAGCCCGTCGCCCTCCCCCGGGCCCTCCAACCCCTCCTCGGCTTCGGCCGGAGGCGGTCTCGAGATCCTTGGCTACGTGGGCCTAACCACGGTCGCGGCGCTCGTCGGCGTCCTTCTGTGGGGACGACGTCGTCGCCGATCGTCCACGCCCCGCACGGCCCCGGACCCGGTCGCAACGCTCCGAGCGCTCATCGAACCGGCCGACGGGGCCGACCGTGCCACGATGGTGCTCCTCGCGGAGGAGGCGGGTATCCCCCTCGCGACGGTACGGGCGACCATCGACCGACTGATCGGCGAAGGAACGATCCGCGTCGAGACTTCCCCCGAGGGCGAGGAGGCGCTCTCCTGGTCGTCCCCTCGAACCCCATGACCCGGATCTCGCTCGCGCTGATTCCGCCCGTGGTCCTCGGGACCTTGGGGTTGGTCGCCCTCCTGCTCGTTCCCCCCGCTCTCGGGGCCCACGGTCCCTCGACGCCTTTTCCGCCTACCTCGGCCGCCTCGTCGACCCCTCCCACGTCGTCCCCCGTCTCCAACTTCACCGCGTCGATCAACCGTCTCGTCGATCTCGTCGCCCTCGCCGGTAGCGGGATCCTCGCTCTCGTCTGGGCCCGCGTCGCGTTGAGCTGGTTCTCGAACGACATCACGAAGAAGGTCCAGGCGAAGGACCGGGCGCGCGACGCGCTCGTGGGGACGCTGATCTTCGTCGCCGCCGTAACCGGGCTCTTCTGGGGCCTCGCCCACTGGGTCATCACGGGATCGTAGGGGGTCGCGTGGCCGCGCTGCCGATCGACTGGAACAGCATCGTTCAGACGATCCTGTTCCTGCTGTTCGACCTCATCACGGCGATCGTTGCGGCGATCATCGGACCGACGTACGACAACCTCTTCGTTCCGGAGATGAGCTCGAGCGCGCTCTATCCGTCGCTCACGGCTGCGAACACCGGATCGGCGAACTACCTCGCCCGAGCTGCGCAGTTCTCCCTCTACACGCTCGCCACCGTCGTCGATCCAGCGATCGCCCTCGTTGCGATCGCGGTGGCGATCCTCTACCTCTCGAAGAGCCTCGTCGCCCGCTGGTCGGCGGCGATCGACGGGCTTCTTCCGCGGCTCGTGATCGCCGTCGTCGCCTCCAACTTCACGGTCCCGATCGCGGGAGCGATCCTCGGCATCGCCGGAGGAGTCTATCCCATCTTCGCCGGCTGGGACGGAGGCGCGTGGCGGCACTGGGTCAACCTCGCGAGCTGGGGCGAGATCAAGTTCTCCTGGGACAACGGCGCCCTCGCCTTCGTCCTCTCCCTCGTTGAGTTCGCCGCCGTCTTCCTCCTGGTCCTCGCCATCGGACTGCGCGATGCCCTCCTCGCCGTCCTTCTCGTGCTCCTACCGATCTTCACGCTCCTCTGGCCGATTCCACCCCTCGCCAGCCTGGCACGACGGGCGTGGTTCCTGTTTGCGGAGCTCGCGTTCCTCCCGTGTGTGATGGTCATCCCGCTGGAACTCGCCGTGGGGAGCCCGAACCCGGTCCTCCTCGTCGCGTATCTCGGGATCGCCGTCGCCTCCCCGTACCTCCTCTCGGTGGCGGGAACGCACCTCGTCGCCTTCGGGTTCCCATCGAGCGGAGGCCTGATCGCGAGCGGGACCCAACGCGGCCTCGCGACCGCTCCTCAGGCAGCGGCCGGCTACCTGGGACCGGCTGCCGGCTCCCTAAAAGGATCCGGCGCCGCCGGGCAGGCGGTCGCCGGCGCCGTTCGAGCCGCCGGATCGGCCGCGGCCCCCGCCGCTGCACCGCTCGCCGCCGTCGAGCTCGTGGGGCACGCCGCCGTCCACCTCGTACGCCACGTCTCCGCCACCCGCGGAGGCGGAGGACCCCCTAGCCTGCCTCCGATTCGGGGCGGAGGGAGGGAATGAGATGGTCTCGACCCCTGAAGGTCCTCCGAGCGTCGCCCTTCCGGAACGGCTCGACCGCCGGCTCAGACTCGGCCCGTTCCCATCGGCCCGCGATGCGCTCAAGTTCGTCCTCTACGCCGCGATGGGGGCCTTTTTCGCCCTGTTCACCAGCCCGTACATCTGGCTGCCCATCGTGGGGGTCGGGTTCCTGCTCTCGGTGTGGCGCCCGGAGGGCGACGCGCTCGACGAGCGGGCGCTCGCGATCGTCCTCTGGTACCTCCGCCGCCGCTGGAAAAGAGGGTCCGTGAACGAACCCGTAACCGCCCCCATGCTGAGGCGGGGGCTCCTCAAGCTCAGTGAGGGGACGATCTACGCGGTGATCCGGGCGGGAGGAGCCCCGCTCGCGTACTTGCCGCCGATCGAGCTCCAGCGTCGTTTCGAGAGCTATCGGGACCTACTGCGCGCGCTGGATGGAAGCTTTTTTTGGTCGGCGCGCACCGCACCGATCCGGCCGGACCCCGTCCTTCCGAAGGCGCTTCCCGATGGGGAGACCGATCTCGCTGGCCGCGCGGGATATCGGGAGCTCGTCGACCTTCTCTGTCGCCGCCGGTCGCTCCGTCGGGTCGACGTCGTGCTACGGGCCGCGGAGACCGGCCCGGACGGGATTGCGGCGCTGGAGCGCCGAGCCGGCCTCATCCTCGACCGTCTCTCGGCCCTCGGGATCCGAGCCTCACGGCTTCGGGAGCGCGCGCTCCTCGATGCGGGGCGCCGGCTCGATTGGAACGTAGGGAGCGGACGCCCGTGACGCCGTTCCCGCCGCGACGATGGGTCGTAGAGTTCGACGCCTTCGGGGTCGCCGCTGGATGTGCCGTAGTGAGCGGGGCCCTCTCCGTCGTCGAACCGTTCTTGGACGCCCTCACCGGCACCCTTTCGGCGATCGCTCTCGCCGGGTGGCTCTCGTTGCTCCGCCGACGCGGGGAGGGGCTCCGCGACGTGGCGCACCCCGGTACCGCCCTCGGATTGGGGACCTTCGCAGCTGGGGCCGTGGCCTTCCTCGTGGCCCCTGCTTCGATCGCCGGCCTCCGAGGGCTGCTCCTCGGGCTTACCCTGATCCCCCTCTGGCTGAGCGAGCGGAACCGGTCCCTGAAACCCCGGGAATCAGGGAGAGCGGCGTG
>JASHWY010000190.1 GCA_030043835.1 Thermoplasmata archaeon | reverse complement strand
CTCCCTCCGCGCCTCCTCGACAGCCCGAAGGTAGAGGCCGACCGTCCGTTCGGAGTGATAGGGAGTCAAGGGGAGCACGACAACCCGTCCGAGGCTTGCGCGTTGCATGTCGGCCAGGACGTCCCGGACGAACGGCTTCCAGTGGCGCATCCCGACATAGCATCGATAGCGGCCCGGCCCCTGGTTGAGGCGGTCCTCGAGCGCCCGAGCCTGAGCCGTCGAGAGGTCGAGCAACGGGGATTTTCCCCCGATCCTTGCGTACCGTCCGCGGAACTCATCCACGAGCGCCGCTGGCGTTGGGCGACCCCCGCGGACCTCTGATAGGAACGGTGCGACCTCGTCGAGATTGCTCGGACCGCCGAGCGCGGTGAGGAGGACCCCGACCGTGCCGGCATAGGTTTGGTTCGGCCCGCTCATCGCCTTCTCCGACTCTGCCCGGCGGCGTGCAAGCACTTCACGAGGTCGTGTGCCCGCGCCGGATCGGTCGCGGGCAGTACGCGACCACCCAAATTGAAGACGTATACCCGACCTAATGCACCTCGTCGAGGATGCGGCGCTACGCGCGCCGAGGGTCTCCCTCGAGCCAGGGCGGGCGGGCTCAAGGGGTGACGTCTCAACCGCAAGGTCAGGGTCTCTACCAACCCGGGGACGGCGGGCCCGAGGGGATTCGAACCCCCGATCTTGCGGTTAAGAGCCGCCTGCTCTACCGGACTGAGCTACGGGCCCACGGGACGGGTCGGCTCACCCGGACCGCGGAAGATAAGGTCTCGGGGGCGGCGACCGTCTACGATCGGAGTCGCTCGAGCGCGGCCCCGACCATGAGCGGCAAAAGGACCGTCACGTCTCCCTCGACGGTCACGTGCCGCGCGGTCGCCTTGAGCTTCCCCCAGGAGATCGCCTCCCGCGTCCTCGCTCCCGAGAGGCTGCCGTCCCACTCGACGGCGGTGGTGAGGTAGAGCGCTGCGTCGAGACCGTCGCGGAACTGGTTCCACCAGATCGTGTGGTGCTTGGAGATCCCGCCACCGAGCACGATCGCGCCCGACCGCTTCGCGGCGAAGACGAGGTCGGAGAGCGCCTGCTCGTCGGAGAATAGGTCGAGCGAGAGCCCTTTGTGGTCCTGCCCGAAGAGCCAGAGCTGGGATCCTACCGCTCCGTCCGTGATCCCCGGTACGATCACTGGCACTTTCCGGTCGAACGCTGCTCTCAAAATGCTCGACCGAGCCGTCCGAGGGATCGACTCGCCGATCGCCCACGCGAGGTCCCGGGTCGTGAGGGCTCGAGTGCCGTGCGCCCAGAGCCGCTTCAGAATCGCGTGCATCTTGCGCTCGATGAGCGCCCCGTAGTGGGTTTCGGGGACCACGACGTTGCCGAGCCGGTGGAGGTGCTTCCGATGGAGGTCCTCGTCGTTAAGGTCCCAGGAGCCGTGGTAGTACGCCTCGAACGCCCGGGCGAGGTCGTGGTCGAGGGTCCCGCAGGTCGTGATCACCACGTCGACGAACCCCTCACGGACGAGCGTCGCGAGGACGCCCCGGGTTCCCGTCGCGACGAGATCGGCCGGGAACGAGAGGAACGTCGTCATCTCGCGGTCCGCCAGGATCCGGACGAGCAGGTCGACACCGTCGGCGAACCCCTTCGCGCTGAAGCCGCCCCCGGCGCCCATGCGGCGGACGAGCGTGTCGAGCGACGGGGCGTCGTCGACCCGGATGTCCTCAACCTTGCGGGGCACGGACCGCCGGAACCGTTCGGGGTTATAGCGCTCCCGTGAACCCCAGCGTCCAGGCATGGAACGTAAGGAGGTACGCGATCACGTACCCCGCGAGGGCGCCTCCGTTCAGGAGCGGGAGCCCGGCCTGGGGGTTGCCGCGGAGCACGAGGGTCATGAGGACCCCATAGCCGACGAGCGAGCCCAAGAGAACGGCCAGCGCGATCGCGAGGTTCGCCCCGATTCCGAGGACGTGGGGGCTCGACGGCAGCCAGACGAACGCGGAGACGACGAGCGTTCCGGGAATCACGACGTCCCCGAGGCCCATGAAGAGCGCCTGGCGCTCCTCCGTGGGCTGCGTCCGTTGCTCGGCCAGCGTCGGGGCGGACGGATAGTCGTAGCCGGCGGACTCCGGCATCACCATGAGGATCGGGAGCTTCATGTCGGTCACGACCTCGGCCAGCGAGACCATGTGCTTCGTCCCGTAGACCGCGATCGCGTCGTAGACCATGAGCGCGATCAAGAGAACGAACGCGGGGAGGATCGCGAACGAGATTCCGAGGATCGCGATGAGCGAGCCCGCGGCGAGGAACCCCACGAGGTCGACGACGTACCACTGCGGCTCCATGAGGAGCGCGAGGTAGAGGCTCGCGCTCACGGTCCCCGCAAGGATCAGCGCGGGGTCGATCGCGATCTCGGCCGCGTAGGGGGGCTGTAGGATGAGGCCGGGCGGGAAGAGCGAGAAGGTCGCGTCGAGGGTGAACAGGAGCGCTCCCGCGATCCCGAGGAGGATCAGCTGGCGGAGCGCCCCGAGGCCGCCTCGACGTCGGGCGAGGAAGAGGATCGCGAGCGGCGCGACCACGATGATCGCGATGATCTCGAGGGGAGCGGTCACGCTCTGAGCGTTCGAGGTCGAGGTGAGCCCGACGGACCGAAACGGGTCGGCGAGGGCGAGCCCGACCGCCTGGGCTCCGATGTAGAGGCCGAGCAGGCCCAGCCAGCGGACGCTCCGCATGTCTCGTTACGGTTGGACGATGGCGTACGCGTTGTTGCCCAGGACCTTCGTGATCTTCGCGTTCACGGTCGAACCGCGCTGGGTCGCTCCCGTTACGAAGATGACGAATCCCTCCTTCTTCGCGACGCCGTCCCCCCGTCGGCCGACGTCCTCGATGGTGACCCGATAGACCTCACCGACTACCACCGGCGCCCTCGGCTTCTCGGGCGTCACGACGCGGCGTACCGTGACCGGCCGCTGGGCCCCGCACGCCTCGCAGACGAGGAGCGTTAAGCGGCCCTCCTTCACGAGGTGCGTATCCGGCCGCTTGCACTCGGAGCAGATCACGTACTTGGCCGTGTACTCGCGAATCCGCTGCGCGATCTGGTCCTTGGTGAGGCGGGACTTGAGCACGGCTCGGGGGAGGTCGAGGACACCCGGGCAGCCGAACTCCTTCGCGAGGTAGCCGATCACGTGCTCGGGTTCGCGGCGAAGCGTTCCGCAGATCTCCTGAAAATTGCGGATCACCGTGTTCTTCCCGTCCGTCATGATATCCGGGTCGGGGACCTGGAATCGCTCGGAGCCCGTCCGTACGGGCGGGAGCTTCGCGCGGGCTCGCTCGAGGAGGGCGCTGTACGGTTCCATGGGGGAACTAGAAACCCGGAGGTGGGGGATAAGCGTTCCCGGAGCGGGTCAGGAGGTGGGGAACGCCTCGAGGAGCGGCAGGACGCTAGCGAGGGAGCGCTCGGTCACGATGTGCGTCGCGGCCCGTCGGATCGCCTCGTCCTCGGGCAGGAAGGCGACGCCGACCCGGCTCCGGCGGAAGAGGCCGACGTCGATCGCGGAGTTCCCGACGGATGCGGTCTCGGTGGGCGAGACGCCGAGCTGCTCCTGAAGCCCCGCGAGGACCGACTCCTTGTCCTGGATCGGGACCCGGACGATCCCCTCTCCCGTGAGCCGGCCGTCCGCGGTCACCCGGAACCCGTTCGCGAGCACGACGTCGACCCCGAGTTCGCGGCCGACCCGCCGCGCGAGAAGGTCGATGCCCCCGCTCACGATCGCCGTACGCACTCCCCGGGCGTGGAGGCCGCTCAGGAGCCGCTCGGCGCCCGGCATCAACGGAACGCCGCCCAAGATCGCCTCCAAATCCTCGATCGTGAGATCGGGAGCGTGACGCCACCAGATCCGGATGTCGGAGCGGATGAACTCGAGATCGTCGATCCGGTTCTGAAGGAAGAGTCGCAGCCCCTCGGCGTTGTGCTCTCCGAAATGGTCGTGGACCGCGGCCCACGAGCTCGCGACGTCGACGAGCGTTCCGTCCATGTCGAAGGCGACCAACCTAAGCACGGTCGCCCCGAGCGATCGCGTCGGCCCGGTCGAGGACGGCATCCGTGGGGCGATGGGCCCAGGCCTCGAGGTTCGAGTCGATCTGGCCGGGCTCGCTCGCTCCCACGACCGGGACGGCTCCCTGCCTCCGAAGCCAGTGAAGCGCGAGCGACGCCATGGGGACGTGAGCCTCTTGGGCGAGGTCCGATAGGTCCCGAGCGCGGGCTTGGAGTTCGGGCAGCCGACCCGGATCGAAGAGCCGGGCCGCGAACCGCCGGATCTCGGCCGGGACTCGTTTTCCCTCCAAGTAGCGACCGTGTAGGAGTCCTCGGGCGAGCGGAGTGTACGCCTCGATCAAGATCCCGTGGCGCGCGCAGTACTCCCGGACCGGCTCGGCCTCGTCCCGGTCGAACAGGTTGTAGCGCACCTGGTTCACGACGAGGCGTGCCTTTTGGAGGTATCCCGCCGCCGCTTCGAGCTCGCCGACCCCAAAGTTGGAGACCCCAATCGCGCCAATCTTCCCCTCAGCCCAGAGCGCCTCGAGGGCCTCCATCGTGCCCGAGAGCGGGACGTGAGGGTCGGGAGCGTGCACGAGGTAGAGGTCGACCGAGGGACGGCCCAGCCGTTCAAGACTGTTGACGAGGCTCGCCCGTACCTGGGACGGTCTCAAATGCTCCCACGAGACCTTCGTTACGACGAACGCGTCCGGGGCGCCCCCCGCCGCGCGCGCGAGGACGTCGCCCAAGATCCGCTCCGAGCGCCCGCTCCCGTAGACTTCCGCGGTGTCGAACCAGCGGAATCCGAGTTCGAAGGCACGGCCGATCGTCGCCTTGGTACGAGCCTCATCCTCTGCGCTCCAGCGGCCCAGCGCCCAGAGGCCGAGGCCGAGCTCGGGGTGCGGCTTGGGAGATCCGGGTAGGGGGATCGTGCCGATCGTCGGGACCACCCCGTGCGGTGCTGGGGCCGCTCGAGCGGGACGCTTCGCTCGGGGTCGAGCCGGCTTCGCCGGGGTCATAGGTCCCGGGCCCCCGACCCTTCCGTCTTCAAGTGCTCGTCGATGCGCCGGATCCGGGCGGTCAAGTCCGCGACCTTGGCCTCCGCCTCCCGGACGACTTCGGGCGGCGCCCGGCTCCGGAACCCTCCGTCCCCGAGGCGGGCCTCGGTCTTCCGAAGGAGGGCCGAGAGCGTCTCCCGCTCCCTCTCGAGCGCCGTCGCGTTCCCCGCGGTCGCGGCCGCGCGTTCGAGGAAGCACTCCCCGAGCGGAGCGACCCGGCTTCCTACCTCGGCGGGAGGCGGTTCTTCCGGGCGCAACAGCGTCAGCGGACGAACCTTCGCGAGCCGTTCGATGGTCGCACGTTCGGCCGAGAGCACCCGCGCTACCTCGGAGCCGCTCGGCCGAATCCAGGCCCGCGGGATCCTGTCGGCCGCGAGCCCGCCTTCCGCACGGAGATTGCGGAGCCAGTGGATCGCCTCGAGCACCGGTTCCATCTCGATCTCAGCGACCGGGTCGAGCGGAGCCTCGTCGGCGGGGGGCCAGGGCGCTAGGGCCAGGAGGTCTCCCTCGTGGGGAAGCGCATGCCACAATTCCTCCGTGACGTGAGGCACGAACGGGTGGAGACGCCGGAGCGTTCGCTCGAGGACGAACCCCAAGACCTCGGTCGCTTCGCGCTGGGCCGTCTCCCCCTTCCGACCGAGCAGCGCTTCCTTGGCAATCTCCACGTACCGGTCGGCGAGGTCGTGCCAGACGAATCCAAAGAGGACCGTCGCCGCGCGGGTGGGTTCGAACGCGGAGAGCGCCGCGTCCACCTCCTCGCCAGTGCGACGCGCGCGGGAGAGCAGCCACCGGTTCTCGAGAGCGCTACCGGGGCCGAGGCGCGGCGCAGCGACCGGCGGGGAGGCGCCGGGCGGGACGTACGGGAGGGCGAACCGGACGACGTTCCAGAGCTTGGTGAGAAAGTTCCGCGCCCCGTCGAGGGCGTTCCCGCCAAAGGGTCCGTCCTCGTCGGTCGGATTCGGAAAGACGAGCGCGAATCGCAGGGTGTCGGCGCCCCGGTCGTGGATCACGTCGAGGGGATCCGGGGAGTTACCGAGGTGTTTGGACATCCTCCGGCCCCGTTCGTCGCGAAGCATCCCGGTAAAGTAGATGTCCGAGAAGGGGCGGGTGTTGAGGAAGAAGTACCCCGACATCATCATCCGGGCGACCCAGAAGAACATGATGTCGCGGCCGGTGACGAGGACGCTCGTCGGGTAGTAGTGCTCGAGATCGGCGGTCGGCTCCGGCCAGCCGAGCGCCGCGAACGGCCAGAGCCACGAGGTGAACCACGTGTCGAGCACGTCGGGGTCCTTTTCCAACTCCCTCGACCCGCAGTGTGGGCGCGCGACCGGGGCCTCGACGGCGACCACCTCCTTCCCGCACGAGCGGCACCGGTCGACCGGGATCGGGTGCCCCCAGCGGATCTGGCGAGAGATGCACCAATCTTGGATCCCCTCCATCCACCGGAAGAACGTGAGCTCCCAGCGGGCGGGGTGAATCCGGATCTCCCCCCGCTTGACCGCCTCGACGACCGGGGCGGCGAGCGGTCCCATGCGAACGAACCACTGGGTCGAGAGCCGCGGCTCGATCACCGCCTCGGACCGCTCGGAGCGGGCCACCGAGTGTCGGAACGGCTCCGACCGGAGGAGGAAGCGTTCCGTCGTAAGGTCGGTTCGGACAGCCTTTCGCGCCGCGTCGCGATCGAGACCGCGATACGCCCGGGGCACCCAGTCGCCGACCAGGTGGCCCGACCCATCGAGGATCTCGGGCGGGTTCGGGAGTTCGGAGTGGCGCAGGAAGATCTCGCGGTCGAGCGGGTCGTTTCGGGGCGTGATCTTGAGCGCCCCGGCGCCGAACGCACGGTCGACCGCCGAGTCAGCGATGACCGGTCCCGTGCGGCCGGTGAGAGGGATCACGACGTTGCGGCCGATCGCGTCGTGGAACCGCGGATCGTCCGGATGTACGGCCACCGCGACGTCGCCGAAGATCGTCTCGGGTCGGACGGTCGCTACCTCCACTCCGCCCGGCGTCCCGTCCGCCCACGGGTAGAGGACGTAGTCGAGGACCCCGTCCTCCTCGCGGTGGGTCACTTCGAGGTCGGAGACCGCCGTCTTGAGGCGGGGGTCCCAGTTGACCATGCGTTCCCCGCGATAGATGAGTCCCGCTCGGTAGAGGCGGACGAACGCCTCGCGGGTCGCGCGGGCGGCCTCGGCGTCCATGGTGTACCGATAGCGCGACCAGTCGACCGAGAAGCCCCCCGCGCGCGTCTGAGCCCGGATCCGCGCCTCGTGCTCGTCCTTCCATCGGACGAGTTCGGCGAGCTGGGCCTCGGCGGGGAGCTCGTCGAACGATACGCCCTCCTTCTGGAGCTGGCGCCGCACCTCCACCTGCGTCGCGAGGCCGGCGTGATCGAGTCCGGGGACCCAGAGGGTGGGTGATTGCTGCATCCGGTGCTGCCGGGCGAGAACGTCCATCACCGTGTCGCCCAGCATGTGGCCGAGGGTGAGGATCCCCGTGACGTTGGGAGGCGGTAGCACGAGGGAGAAGACGCCGCGCTGGGGTCGTTGGGGGGCGAGGAACGCCTCCCGTCGCTCCCACGCTTCCTGCCAGCGACCCTCGATCTCCTTGGCCTCGAAGCGCGGAGGGAGCGTGGGGGCGCTCAGGAGGCACCCCTCCCGTAGGCGAGCGGCGCGCACGCCGCCAGCTCGGCGATCGAGACAACCGTCATTCCCCCGAGGCCGGTCCACGCTCCGGACGCGCTGAGGACGTGGAACACGACGATCGGAGCGGCAGCGACGATGAGTCCTGGCACCGTGACGAGGACCGCGTACCAGGCGCCGGCGTAGAAGTTCACGATCGGAAGACCGCGTTGGCGCGCCCGATGAAAGAGGATCCCCAACTCGAGGGACGACGCCGCGACCACCGCCGGAAGCTCCGCCACGACGAAGGCGACGAACACTACGGGCT
>JASHWY010000189.1 GCA_030043835.1 Thermoplasmata archaeon | reverse complement strand
GGGGGGCTCAGCCTGAACGAACAGCCGCGCTACTACCTGCGACTCCGTCCAGCAGTCCCGTGTGCAGCCAATCCGGATCCCGACGAGCACTCGTTGGTCTCGCACCCTCTCCACTGGCCGCTCCAGCGTTGCGAGAGATGCGGTGCGAGGTGGAACCCAGAGACGGAAAGGTGGGTCGCCTACGTGAGCGCGAGTGTGTAGACGGGGTAGGGCTTCGCGGCGCCGAAGTCGACCACGTAGCGGACCTCGGGGTCGCGGGTGTTGAACCGCTAGCTGCCCACGGGGAACGAGTCGAGGAAGCCCCACCACGCGTCGATCGACCGAGCGCAGTGGCGCTGCATCTCCCCCGCGGCCCTGGGGGACCCCCGTAGGACCGCTTGCATCACGCGGCGTTCTGCGCCCGAGTGCTCCACGTCGGCGGTCGTGTGGACCCGAAAGAACTCGTGGGCCCTGGGGTCGACGATCCCGTAGGCGTCCCGCAATCCCCGGGATTTCTCTCGGGCGATCTCGGGAAAGATCGACTCGTACGCGTAGAGGGCGCCGAGCCCGGCGGCCGCCGAGGGGCTGAACGTGGCGCGCGAGTAGGTCGCGAGGAGGTGTCGCGTCGCCGCGGACGGCCGCGAACGGACCACGGCGTTCCGAGGTCGGCCGAGCGAGCGCGCGACATCGAGCCAGAGGTCGGGGTGCGTAGGAGTGCGCCCTTCCTCGTCCACGAGGTTGTCGAGGAGGGTACGCCGGAGGCGCGCGTCCGGGATGCGGGCGTACGTCGCCGCAACGAACCGGGGAAAGTTGGCCTCGAAGTGGTAGTACTGCTCGGCGTACCCGCCGAGCGTCTCGATAGGGATCTCGCCCCTCGACCACGCGGTGTAGAACGGGTGTTTCAAAAGATGGCGGGCGCGGATCATCCGGTCGAGGGTTGCGACGGTCGTCACGGAGGCAGGCCAAGAGAGGGGCGTGGGTATAGCTTTCGGTGTCTCGTTAACGGAGTTGTGGGGACCACGGGAGACGTCGCTCGGTTCGCGTCGCGCCCCGACCCGAGGGCACAACACCACGGCGGTAGGGAGAGGCGGAGCGAGCCGATCGTCGCGGTGCCGACACGCGCCGCGGGATTCTCGGGTCGCCCCACCGAAGCGCTCCCAAGGACCGAAAGACTCGGTTCCTGGCAATATACCTATATTATTGGCTATAGTCTCCATTGATATTCTATATATGTGTTCCGTTACGTTCTACCCTCGATGAAGTCCACGACCGAGTCACGGAGCCCTCGTCCGAGCTCCGCCGCACGCCGCCCTCCCGCTCGAGCGCATGGCCGCCCCTCTCCGACCTCCCGCACGTCCAGCCAGCCCACGGTCGTCGTCGCGACGGTGGTCGTCGGACGGGGCGAGCCCCCGGAGCACCTCTTCCGGCGCCTCCTCGGCGCGTATCTCGCCGGCGCGCGAGAGTTCGTCGTTCGGGAGCGCCCCTCGATCCGCTCGGACACGCGCGAGGTGGTGCGCTCGTTCTGCCGGCGGACCCGCCAACCCGAGATCGTCTCCGACGAGGGCGGGATCGTCCGCCTGCGCGACCTTGCCTTCGCGAACCTCGTTCCGCTCACGCAGCGGATCACCCGCATGGGCCGGATGGTCGTCGAGTTCCACCGGGACGCGGTCGAGAGCTGGTCTCGCCTTCCGCTCGGGGAGGATGGGTACTGGGAACGAAGGGACGACGAGATCGACCGCGAGGCGTGGTACATTCAGCGCCTCGCTGCCCTCGGCGCGACCGACCCGGGCGTAGGACCGCTCGGCCCGTTCACGATCGCCCGCAGCTTGGAGAGGATCGCTGACCACGCGGTCGTCCTCGGGGAGACCGGCCGTCGGCTCGTCGACCTACCTCACGCGGCCGGTCCGCTCACGTCGTTAAAGCAGTTCCACGGCCAGGCGATGGAACACTTGGAAGGGGTCCTCGGCGCCTCGGAGGGCACCCAAGCCAACGACCTCCTCGACATGGGCGAGGCCCTGATGGCCTCAGGCCTCGCGCTCGCCGACCGGTTGCTACCGGCCGTGGAGGGGGGCACCATGCCTCCGGCCACGGCGGCCGCGATCGGTCGGATCGTGGAGTCGATCGGGCGAACGATCGCCTACAGCCAGGACATCGCCCAGGTCGTCCTCGACCGCTCCTTGCCTCTCACCCCGCCTGAGTCCCCAGGCTCTTCCCGTCGTCTCATCGCTCCGGTACCGGCGTAGAGGCCCCGCCGGGACCGGGCGAGCCGTTTTCTCTCCCGCTCCCCTCCTTCCGAGCGGTCGGTGACCGGGTCTCGTGACGAACGGATCCCCCTCTCGGAGCGTGGTGGTCTTCCGCCACGGGCCCGCCGAGGTCCGGGACCCCGCTCGGTGGCCTCGCGACGACCGGCGCCCGCTCTCGGAAGAAGGGCGCGTAGAGACCCGGCGGGCCGCCCAGGGCTTGGTTCGGCACCTTGACGGTGTCGGCCTCCTCGCGACCAGCGGAGCCCTCCGCGCGCGGCAGACGGCCGAGCTCCTCCGCGAGGCCCTCGAAGAACCCCCGCCGATCGAGGTCTGGGAGGAGCTCAGTCTAGGGCGGCTCGCCGGTCCGCTCCTCGACCGTGTGGGTCGGCTCCCCCGGTCTCGGAGAACGGTGGCCCTCATCGGCCACGAGCCTGCGCTCTCAGAGTTCGTGGGCCTCGCGCTCACCGGAGAGGGGGTTCCGGTGGTTCACCTCTCGAAGGCCGGAGCGGTGCTGATCGAGTTCCCCTCGTCGGTCAGGCCCGGCGCGGGACGCCTCCTCTGGGCGCTTACCCGGAAGCAGCTGATCGCTTCTCGGACCTAGGCCGGGGTGGCGGGGCCCGGCGCAGCGGCGCGGGGACGGCCGTGCCAAAGAGGGACGCCACGAGCCCGAGTACGTCTCCATGGACCTGGTCGGGCGCGCGGTTCGCGTCGACCCAGTGGAACCCGTACTTGTCCCGCATCCAAGCGAACTCCTTCGACAACCGGTCCTGGTAGAGGAAGAAGCTCTCGAAGAGGTCGCGGGAGAGCGAGAGGTCCATCCCCGACTCCCAGTAGTCGAGCGAGCCGAACTTTCCGATCGCCCGGTGGAGGAGGATCACGGGCCGGGCGTCGAGAAAGACGACGAGGTCCGGCCGGAGCGCGAA
>JASHWY010000022.1 GCA_030043835.1 Thermoplasmata archaeon | reverse complement strand
GATCGTAGCGGGCGTCCTTCATCAGGACCGTGGGGCCCGGATCGCTTCCGCCACTCTGGTTGACGTCGTCGCCGCGATAGATCCCGCCGTTGTTGAAGATCGCCGTAACGATGGGCAGATGGTATCGGCAGATCGTCTCGAGTTCCATCCCGCTGAAGCCGAACGCACTGTCTCCTTCCACCGCAAGGACGGGTCTTCCGGTCGCGACCGCCGCCCCGATCGCGTAGCCCATCCCGACGCCCATCACTCCCCACGTCCCGCAGTCGAGGCGGTGGCGCGGCTCGCGCATGTCGAGGATGTCCCGGCCAAAGTCCAACGTGTTCGCTCCCTCGTTCACGACGTAGACGTCCGTGTAGTGGGCGAGGACGTCCCGGATCGCGCGCAAGGCGCTGGAGAAGTTCATCGGGGCCGGATCCTCGCTCAGACGTTCGGCCATCCGCGCGATGTTGTGCTGTTTGCGCTGCGCGATGGCGGCGACCCAGGCCGCGGGGACCCGGATCCTTCCGGGGGTCAGCGCGGTCCGAAGCGCCCGTACGGACGAGCCGATGTCCCCGACGAGTGGCGCGGCAATCGGCCGATTGCTATCGATCTCCATCGCGTACGCGTCGAGTTGGACGAATCTCGCACCTGCCGACCATCGAGGCGGCTGGCCGTGGTCGAGGAGCCAATTGAGCCGCGCTCCGATCAGGACAACGACGTCGGCCTCGCTGAGGGCCAGCGAACGGGCGGCCGCCGCGGACTGCGGGTGATCGTCCGGGAGAAGCCCCTTCGCCATCGACATCGGAAGGAAGGGGATTCCGGTTTCCTCAACGAGCCCTCGGATGTCGCCATCCGCTTGGGCGTAGGCGGCACCCTTCCCGAGAACGATCAGCGGACGCTCCGCGGTCGCCAGAAGGTCGAGGGCGCGACGAACGGACTCCGGCGAGGGGATCTGAGCAGGGGTGGCATCCACGACGCGGACCAGCGACTTCTCGCCCGCGGCCGCGTCCAAGGTTGCACTCAGCACGCGGGCGGGCAAATCCAGATAGACACCGCCGGGCCGGCCGGAGAGTGCAGCCCGGATCGAGCGGGCGAGCCCGATGCCGATGTCCTCGGGTCGGTCCACCCGGTAGGCCGCCTTCGTGAACGTCTTCGCCGCATTCATCTGGTCCAGCTCCTCGTAGTCGCCCTGCTGGAGGTCGATGATTGCCCGCTCGCTGGAACCGCTGATCTGGATCATCGGGAAGCCGTTGGTCGTCGCGTTGGCGAGGGCCACGAGCCCGTTCAGGAATCCGGGGGCGGAGACCGTGAGGCAGATCCCGGGCCACTTTGTCAGGTATCCGGTGATGGCCGCGGCGTGTCCGGCCGACTGCTCATGACGGAACCCGATGAACCGGATCCCCTCGGCTTGGGCAAGCCGGGCCAGGTCCGTGATGGGAATCCCGGGGACGCCGTAAATCCACTTGAACCCGTTCAGCCTCAGCGCGTCCACGACCAGGTGGAACCCGTCGGTCTGGCTCGAAGACCCCGGTGGACTCGCCATCGCAGCCCTTCCTCCACGGTCGGAGACGCGAAGTGCGCAGGGCGACCGCTGTTTTAGGACTTGGTTCTTTTCTTTCCCGGTTATCCCACCGACGGGGCCGTGTCTCGCGAATCATTTTATCGCGCCTCGAGGATTCGTGGGGGGTTCGCTCGGGGCCACCGGCCCGAGAACGAGGGCATCAGTTGGAGGGGAGCATGACGGGGCAGTCGGATTTCTCGTCGGCGAAGAAGTTGAGCGGAATGGGTCTGCTGTTCGCGCCGACCCTGAATCACGGTACGGCGTTCACCGACGCCGAACGAGCCGCACTAGGCCTCGAGGGCTTACTCCCTTCGTCGGTGGAGTCGATCGACCGGCAGGCGGACCGGGTACGACAACAGCTGGCGAGCAAGCCGGACGACCTGGAGCGTTACATCTACCTCAACCAGCTCGCCGACACGAACGAGACGCTGTTCTACCACGTGGTGATGGCCAATCCCGCCTACTTCCTGCCCATTCTGTACGACCCGACGGTCGGGTACGCCTGCCTCAAGTTCGGACACCTCTACCGGCGACCTCGGGGGATGTATGTCTCCCTCAAGCACAAGGGACGTATCCGGGAGATACTGTCCCACTGGCCGGTGAAGGACGTTCGGGTCATCTGCGTCAGCACCGGGGGCCGGATCTTGGGCTTGGGGGACCTCGGCGCCAATGGCATGGGCATCCCGATTGGGAAGTTGCAGCTGTACACTGCCTGCGCCGCCGTCCCTCAGGGTGCGCTGCTCCCGATCCTTCTCGATTGCGGAACCGAGAACGCGTCGCTTCTCGCCGACCCGCTTTACCTTGGCCTCCGCCAGCACCGCCCTTCGGACGACGTGATGACGGTCTTCGTCGATGAATTCGTGGAGGCGGTTCAGCAGGTCTTCCCGAACTGCTGTATCCACTTCGAAGACTGGCGAGGAACCGATGCGGTGCGTTTCCTCGCCCGGTACCAAGACAGGGTGTCGTGCTTCAACGACGATATCCAAGGGACCGGAAGCATCGTGGTCGCCGGGCTGTTGAATGCCCTCAAGATCAAGAACGAGAAATTCCGGGACCAGACGGTGCTCTTCTTCGGCGCCGGTTCGGCGGGCCTCGGAAACGCCCGGATGATCGTCGCGGCGATGAAACTCGAGGGGCTCTCGGACGACGAGGCCCGCCGCCGGATCTGGATGTACGACATCAATGGGCTCCTGGAGCCGTCGCGCACGGACCTGCTGCCCGAGCAGAGGCTTTACGTGCACTCCCACGCCCCCAGCAAGGACCTCCGCCAGGTCGTGGAGGACGTGAAGCCCACGATTCTGATCGGGGTCAGCACCGTCGGTCGCTCGTTCACGCAACCCGTGATCGAGACGATGGCGCGGGCGGTGAAGCGCCCGGTCATCTTCGCGCTCTCGAATCCTACCGAGAAGGCCGAGTGCACGCCCGAACAGGCGTACGAATGGACAAAGGGCCAGGCGCTGTACGCTGCCGGAGTGCAGTTCCAGCCCGTCATGTACGACGGGAAGACGTACCTGCCGGGGCAGGCGAACAACTTCTACGTATACCCGGCGGTCGGTCTCGCGGTGTACGCCACCAACACTCGCCGAGTGACCGACGCGTCGTTCATCGTTGCAGCGCGCGCGATCGCGGACCAGGTCACGGACGAGCAGCGCAACCTCGGGCTTCTCTTCCCGCTCCAGAAGGACGTTCTCGAGGCGGAGATCCGCACCGCAGAAGCGGTCGCCACCCAGCTATTTGACCAGGGATTCGCGCGTGTGGACCGACCGAAGGACATCAACGCCTGGCTCCGCGGATTGCTCTACCGTCCAGAGTACGCGCCGGTGGCGTAACCTAACGAACTCGCGACGCTTGGACCCCACGCATGGCAGGCATCGCTCGGGCACCCGACAACCCGCCCGCCGTCCGCGATCTTCCCATCGGGACCGGTCAGACCGGTATGCGGAAGGAGAGCGACTCGATGGGTGAGATCGAGGTGCCGGCGGAACACTATTGGGGAGCCCAGACGCAGCGGTCGCTGATCCACTTTTCCATCGGCAACGACCGGATGCCCGTCGAAGTCTACCACGCCTATGGTTACGTCAAGAAAGCGGCCGCGCTCGTCAATGGGAAGGCCGACCGCCTTCCCAAGTGGAAGGCGGACCTCATCGCGCGCGTCTGCGACGAGGTCATCGCGGGAAAGCTGGATTCCGAGTTCCCGCTTTACGTGTGGCAGACCGGCTCGGGCACGCAGTCCAACATGAACGTGAACGAGGTGATCAGTAACCGCGCGATCCAGCTGGTCGGCGGGACGCTCGGGAGCAAGCACCCTATCCATCC
>JASHWY010000188.1 GCA_030043835.1 Thermoplasmata archaeon | reverse complement strand
GCCATCGACCAGAAGAACCAGATCGACGTGAGCCCGAGCGCGAAGGTGCCGAGGGCGGTCGTGGGCGCGCCCCCGCCGAGCGCGAAGAGGACCCCCATGGTCATCTCCGAGCCGGTCGTGATGAGGGCGATTCCGGCGGGCCAGAGCCACGACTGGGCGTCAATCCGTCGGTCCCGGAAGGCGATGAGTCCGATGAACCAGGTCCCGGCGGGCCCCATCATCATGAAGTTGAACGCAAGGAGGACCCAGGTCCACGCCTCCGTGCCGTTCGGGTTGAGGAAGATGAAGAGGAGGCTCAGGAGGAGGATGCTCCCGCTAAAGAGGACCATGAGCGCAAGGAGCGCCTGGGTCACGAGCGGGGGGCGCCCCTTCACCGGGAGGATCTTTCCAAGGACGAAGATCGTGACCGCGATCATGGAGAGGGCGATCACGATGAACCATGCGAGCGAGGAACTCACCTCCAGCGGCGGGATCCCGAACGCCACCATTCGCTAGGCGACCGAGCCGGCCCAGTTTCTTATTCTCCCGGTTGCGACTGGCCCGCGGCCGCCCCGGGGCCCGTTTTGTTTACTCGCCGCTTGCCGCGTCCCGGACCGGCTGCCCTTCGAACCGACGGATGAGCTGCGTCGTCACCTCGACGAGGGGGTGGTGGGTCGAGTTGTCGATCTCGATGTCGTCGACCGTCCGTAAGTGGTGTTCGTGGGCAATCCGCTCAAACCCGGTCTCCTGGCGCGCGAACTCCTCGGGACGGTCCGACCTGAGGACGAACGCCTGGAGCTGCGTCAAGCCCATCTCGCGAGCGGCGAGCGCACGGTGGTGGCCGTCGACGAGGATCCACGCATCGCCCTTCTGGAGGACGAGGACGGGCTCGGCGAACCCCCTCTCGAGCTCGTACCTCCGTCCTTCGAGCTCGTCCTCGAAGACCTTCCACTGAGTGGGGGTGAGCCGGTCGATCGGGACGAGGCCCCGGTGGAACGAGAACGGGAGACCGTAGCGTTCGCGGAGGAGGCGCTTCAGAGTGTCCGCCTTCACTGGGGAGGCCCGCTCGAAGTGGGAGCGGACGACGTCGAGGTTCGAGAGGATGCCGCAGAGCCGACCGTGCTCGTCGATGATGGGGAGGTCGCGAAGCCCGAACCGGAACATGATCCGGGCGGCGTCGTCGAGCCCCGTATCGGGGGTCGCGGTGATCGTTCCCGGCCGGATGATCCGCGAGATCGGGGTGTCGGCGTCGCTCGCGCGGCGAAGGAGCTCCTTCGCGCTCACGAAGCCGACGAGCTTCCGGGCCCGGTCGGTGACCGGTAGCCCGTGGTGACGGCCCCTCAGAAGCTCGTGGATCGCGCTTCGGACCGTGGCCGTGTCCTGAAGGTGCTCGACCTCGAGCACCATGTAGTCGCGGACGCGCGGGGTCGACACGCCGCTAGGCCTGACGGTCACGAAGGTACGCGGTGAGGAGGTGGAGGACGACCAGGTGGACGTCCTCCGTGTGCTGCATGCTGTTCGACGGGACGACGAGCGGAACGTCCACCATCCCCTTGAGCTTCCCGCCGCCCATCCCGGTGAGGCCAATCGTCGTGAGGCCGAGATCGCGGGCCGCCCGTACCGCTTCGAGAACGTTCGGAGAGTTGCCGCTTCCCGAGATCGCGACGAGGACGTCCCCCGGGCCGGCGAGATTTCTGAGCTGCTCGGCGAAGACGCGCGAATAGTCCGTGTCGTTGGCCCACGCCATCACGCTCGGAACGTTGTCGTTGAGCGCGAGGCACCGGAACCGCTTTTTCGCGGTGCCGGGCTCGAGCGACGGTCGGGTCCCCTTCGCGATATCGACCACGAAGTGCGAGGCCGTCGAGGCGCTCCCGCCGTTCCCGATGAAGAAGATCGTCCGGTCCTCCTCCCGCGCTTTGAGGAAGATGGGAACGATCTTTCGGACCGCTTCCAGGAGGTACGGCGCCTCGAGCGTCTCCTTCGCCTCGGTGACGTAGGCCCGAAAGTAGGGTTCGAGCGTCGAGATATCGGTCATCGTCCCACGAACAGAATCCGCGATCCTTCCGGGGTAATCCGTACGGGAAGGCGTTGCATCGGCGACAGGGCGTCCGCTATTTGACGGCTCCGCTCGGGCGGGTGGAGCAGGAGGAGGAAGCCGCCCCCACCAGCTCCCGTGATCTTGCCACCGAACGCTCCGGCGTCCTTCGCCGCGCGGTACTGCTTATCGATCGTATCGTTCGAAATCCCTTCCGAAAGTCCCCGTTTTAACCGCCACCCCTCGTCGAGCAACGCGCCCAAGCGCTGGAAGTCGCTTTGGGCAATCGCCGAGCGGGCCTCCCCGGCGAGGTCGCGCATCCTCAGGAGGGCGTCCCGGTTCGTCTCAGTCCGCGCGCTCTGGTCCTTCAAGATCGGCTCGGACCGACGGGTGACGCCCGTAAAGAAGAGGGATAGGTGGTCGCTCAATGCCTCGCGGTCCGCGGTCGAGAGCGGGATGGGGGACGAGCGCACCGAGTCGTCTTCGCGGAAGTCGAAGTACTCGACTCCCCCGAAGGCCGCGATGTACTGGTCCTGCTTGCCGAGCGTGCCGTGGAGGCAGTCGATCTCGATCCGACACGCTTCCTGAGCGAGCTCGGCCGGGTCTTTTAAGACCCCGCGATAGGCGTAAAGGGCGTTCAGGAGGCCGACCGTGAGGGTCGACGACGAACCGAGCCCGGTCCCCTCGGACGGGATGTCCGCGATCGTGTGGACCTCAAGCGCCTCCCGGACCCCGGCGGCGTGCATCGCCTCCCGAACGAGGCCGTGCTGCAGGTCCTCGAGCCGTTCGACGTTCTCGGTCCTCGAGTACGCGACCCGAATCGACCGGTCGAACTTCTCGTTCACGAGGACGTGAATGTACTTGTCGATCGCCGCACTCGTCACCGCGCCACCGCCGTGGGTCCGGTAGAACGACGGAAGGTCGGTCCCGCCGCCCGCGAAGCTGACTCGCAACGGGGTCCGGGTGATGATCACGAGGGTGGGAGGCTCCCCATCCCCTCTTATGGGTTTGGTCCCGTGCTTTCCCGCCCGGCCGGGGGGGCTACGCCCGTGGTGCGGCTCGCGGTGCGCGACCATCGGGCCCGACGACCGTAGAACGCCCGGGTCGTCTCCGCGAGGTCCTCGATGGCCGATAAGCCCGGGAGCGCCTTCGCGAACGCGGGAGCCCTCCGGTCGAGTATGATCACGATCCCCCGGTCGTTCTCGGAGCGGATCATGCGGCCGCACGCTTGGAGGATCGCCCGCTGCGCGGGGGCGTCGACCGCGTACTCCCTGCCCTTCCCCGTGGTCGCGTTAAGGTACTCCCGAAGCGCCTCACGCTTCGCCGTGGGGCGCGGGTACGGGATCCCGACCATCACGACCGCCTCGAGCTCCTCGTCCGGATAATCGATCCCTTCGGAAAGCCGCCCTCCGGCGACCCCCAGGAGGACGGAGCCCTCCGGGTCCTTCTTCCAGCCCTCGATCGTCCGCCATAGGTCGCCCATCGGGACCTTCGAGTACTCGATGAAGACGTTCCCGGGGAGCTGCGAGTGAAGGCCGGCCTCGAGAACCTTCTGCATGAGCTCGAAGCTGGGGAAGAATACGGCCGTCTTCACGGGGAGGCATTGGAGGACCTCGACGAGCCGATCCGCAAGGCGCGTCACCGCGCGGGGGTCGGTCCTCAGCTCTTCGAACCGGGTCGTGACCGTGGGGTCGAAGAGGTACCGCCGATTTTCCGGAGGGAAGTGCGAGGGAACGTCCACGAGGCGGGCTCGTTCGCCGAGGCCGAGCGAATCCCGGTACTCGGGGAGGGGCGCGAGAGTTCCCGAGAGGTGCACTGAAAGGTGGCAATCGAGGATCGGCCGCGCCGGTCCCGAGGCGTCGAGGGCGTACGCCTCGAGCGCCGGCCGCGGGAGCCGCGTCGCGACCTTCACGTACGTTGGGGGCTCGAGTTGCGGCCAAGAAAGGAGCGTGAGAGCGACCGTATGGACCCACGAACGCGGCAGATGGCGCTCGCGCCGCCGCTCCTCTTTGAGGTTCTCTCCCCACGTCGCGAGCGCGCCGAGCCACGTGTCGAGGCGGTGAGTCGTCCCCCCGATCGCGGTGAGGAGCGCGTCCTCGAAGACGGTCGGCGGGAGGACCGCGTCATCGTCCCGCGCGAGAGCGTGAATGAGCTCCTCCACGGCCGCTCCGACAATGTCGAAGAACCGCGTCGCGCTCGGACCCTCGGGGAACTGGAAATCCCCGCGCTCGGCGACCTCCGCGCGGGCCCGGCGCACCGACTCCTGAGGAAGGGAGACCGAAGTCAGATCCCTCAAGTGGTTCGGAAGGTTGTGCGCCTCGTCCACGACGAGGTCGACCCGGTCGGGAGGGACGCCCATCCAGTCGAAGAGCGAACGGCGGATGTGCGGGTGGAAGAAGAACGCGTAGGGCGCGGTCACGAGGTGGGCCCGTGGAACGAGCTTTTTCGAAAGCTCGTAGGCGCAGAGGTTCTCGTCTCGGCAGAACCTCTCGAACTC
>JASHWY010000187.1 GCA_030043835.1 Thermoplasmata archaeon | reverse complement strand
GCTTTGCTCCCAAACGCTCCGCGAGCTTAGGATCCCCGACCCTCCCGCGGATCACGTCCACCCCCTCGATGGGCTCGATCGGCCGCGGGTCGACCGCAGTCACGGTCCCGTGGTGGCCGACCCGCTCACGAGCGACGAGCGACCAGCCGCCCGGGGCCGCGCCGAGATCGAGCACGCGAGCCCCGCGCCAAAGGAATCGGAAGCGATCGTCGAGGTACTGAAGCTTGAACGCGGCGCGCGAGCGGAGTCCGCGTCGCTGCGCCGCCCGGTAGTACGGGTCGCGGTGACGCTCCTTAAGGAACCGGCGACCCATCGCTCCGGCGAGCGAGCCCGCCTACATGAGCAGGCCCTGGGGGCGGGGCCGATGGGGCCGTCCGAATTTGAATCGGAGTCTCTTGCACCCCAAGCAAGAAGGATGGTCCAAGCTACCCCACGGCCCCACGCCGCGCCGGTGCCGCGGCGACCCGGCCGAGTAAGATAATGGTTTGCCCGATCGGCGGTGAATCGCTAGTGGACGAACCACCAGGTGACGATCCCGGCGGTCGCGATGATCGCGGTGTTGGCGAGCGAGAGCCAGAAGAACGTCCAGAGATCGGCCTTTCCCTCTTTGGGCGTCGTCGCCCCGCTGGGCATCGAGCCCCCGGGGTACGGCGTGTACGGCGACCGGAACGCCCCCTCGTCGTCGGGCATCGATCGATCGACCGACCCGGGATTCTTAACGGCTCGGTTCGTGCGACCCTACGCCGCGAACCAAGGGAGCCGGGCGGACGGCCCGGTCGGCTTCAGCACCAGGAGGTGGAGGTTGCTGCCGGGATCGCCCGGCGCGTAGGCGTCCCGCTGTGCGAGCTGGTAGAGGAGGAAGAGAGCGTCCTCGTCCGACTTCACCTTGAGTGAGCGGTGGACATCGATGCGGAACCGCTGCTGGAGCAGCGTCAGCAACTCCTCGAAGTCGATCTGGCTCGACCCCTCGGTCGCCTGGGCCCGCCGAAAAAGGCCGACCACGAGACCGGTGGCGATCGTGAGGATCTCCCGAGGCTCGGCGATCCTCAGGTGGAAGTGCGCGGGCTCTCCCGATGGCACGACGAGGATCGATACGTCGTGGTCGATGGGAGAGCCCGGGGCGCGCGAGATCCGGGCCCACGCCTTCTCGGCCGCGGCGTCGGTCGGGACGACGAAGATCGCTCGCCGCTGGGTGGGGCGGGTCCCCCGAGGGTTCGCGACCCACTGGTCGATCGGCTCCTCGAGGGCCGCTCCCGTGCCTCGAGGAACGTAGACCGGAAAGGTCCGGCGAGGGACTCCCGCCTCCTGGACCCAGAACGTGGGCTCCGGCTCCGCGTCCAAACGGGCCGCGGCGATGCGGGAGAATCCCATCCGCTTGAGGACGCTCTCGGCGTCCCGCTGACGGTCGGCAGGGGCGCCGACCCGGTCGGAGCTCGTCATTACGAAGATACACCGGTCGGGCGGAGATAAGCTTGCGTGGGGGCCGCGACCATGGATCCGCCTAGATGCCCATCGGGAAGCCGCCCCGCACGAGCGGGGCGTTCGCGAGAATCGCGATGACGACCCCGAGCAAGTACGGCCCGGAGTAGACGAACCCCCCCCGGGCGACCCGGGGTGTGACCGCCTTCCAGAGCGGAGCGGTGACGTAGACGAAGGCGAGGCCCAGCGCGACCAGGACGGCGAGGACCGGCCAGGTGACCGCACCCGTAATGCCGATGAGCGCGGCGGCCGGGACCAAGAGCGCCGCCGAGACGACGACCATCTTGCCGGAAAACGGGACGTCGTTCATCCGGGGGAGCATTGGGAGTCCGGCCTTCGCGTAGTCGTCCTTGAGGAGAAGGGCAAGGCTCCAGAAATGCGGAGGGGTCCAGAGGAAGACGAGCAGCGCGAACGCGATCACTCCGGGGGTCCACGCACCGACGGCCGCCGCGCCTCCTGCGAGGGCAGGGGCGCTTCCTGCGAATCCGCCGATCACGATGTTCCAGCTCGAGCGCCGCTTGAGCCACGCCGTGTAGACGACCACGTACGTGAGACCGCCCAGGAAGATCGAGAGGCCGGTGAGCGGGTTCAGGAAGACGGTCGCTCCGCCGATGCCGACCACGAGAAGGCTGAGCCCCATCGCGGCGACGAGCGAGCTCGGGGCGATCCGATCCCGCGCGAGCGGGCGGCCCCGGGTCCGGTTCATCCGGCGGTCGAGGTCTCGGTCCAGGTAGTGGTTCAGCATCGCCGCGCCCGCGGAGCCCGCCGCCCCCGTTGCGATGAGGATCCCCAGGCGGGGGAGGTCGATCGATCGCGGATCGGCGAGGAGGAAGCCGCCGATAGCGACCGTCACGATGAGCGCGGTGATCCCGGGTTTTGCGAGGGTCACAAAGTCCCACAGACGGGCACGCGCCGGGTCTTTGGGAGCGGCGGCCGGAGCGGCGGCGGGCGGTGCCATGGATCTCGAGCGACCCCGAACGGTCGGCTCGCCTCAGCCCTCCTGGGGGGACCCTACCCCGGGAACCCGGTCGTCCCGGAACGGCGCCGTGGGCCAGTCGGCGGGAGGAGGGGCGGGGTTCTCGTCGGCAGCCCGGCGGGCCCACTCGATGACGCGCCGGGGCATCTCACGGAGGTTCGCGAGTAAGGCGACGATCATGAGGAGGCCAAAGAGCGCGGTCGCGATGGCGAGGTGGATGAGGATGAACGTCGTGGCGAGGTTGCTCTCCACCACGAGGCCGCCCAAGAGCGCTTCCGTGACCACGAGGCCGAGCGCGAGGAGGCTCAGCCGGAGGAGGATCCGTCGCATCCGCTCGTAGGCGAGACCGAGGG
>JASHWY010000186.1 GCA_030043835.1 Thermoplasmata archaeon | reverse complement strand
CGTTCGAGCCGTTGACCCGTCGATTTCGGCCCGAAGAGGGCGATGATTCCGGCGGTAAAGCCCGTGATCCCCACGACCGTGAGACCGAAGAAAAACGACGTAGCGGTCATCAACGCGGGAAGCGCCAACGCTCCTACCACACCGCCCGAATGTCCGAGGCCGTCGCTCGACGCGAATCCCGACGTACGCGCTCGGGTCGGGTAGCTCTCAGCAGTGTACGTGTAAGCGACCTCGAGGTACATCCCGAGCGCGAGGGACGCAAGGAACGAGCCGGCGGTGATCCACAACGCCCCGTCGAGCGATCCGATCAGCACCATGCCGATGAGCCAAACCCCGTTCGCGACCACGATGAGAAGGTGCCGCTCGACCCGGTCGGCGGTCGCCACGCGCCGAGCTCCCCGGTGGGTTTGGGCTAGGCCCCGGAGGACGGCGGCAGCGCTTTGCCGACCCCACGCTCATATACCGAGCCATGCATGGCCGCCGCGCAGCGGGGTAGGGTAGTCAGGAAAACGGTCGGCCTTGCCGGTCGTCCTGAAATCCCGACGGGCTCATAACCCGTAGATCCATGGTTCAAATCCATGCCCCGCTATCCTCCCTAAAACGGGTCGACGGCTCGCCGACGACCGGTTGACGGGAAGCGGGCCCGCCGGTTTACGAGCGGGAATTGGCCTTCTTTGGTTTCGAGGAGCGACGGCGAGAGGGCCGCTTCCCCGAGGGGGCCTCCTCGCTCGGCGGGGAGGCCTCCGGCGCGGAGCTTGCGGACTCGTTCGGTTCCGGGGGACCGGGGGTGGGTCGCGACTCCGGTGGTTCCATAGGAGGAGGCGAGGGCGGAGGAGGGGGCGGGGGCGGAGGAGGCGGTGCGGCGACGGGAGAGGGTGGTTCGGGTTGGGGCACAGGCGGGGCAGGCAGGAGGGGTGACGGATGGGGCTCGGAGGGTGGCGGGCTCACGGGCGTGGGGGTCGGGGCCGGGGAAGGCCGGCCCGGGATCGGAACGAACTCCCCGGGCCTCCAGGTGTGCGGCATCCGAAGGATCGAAGGGTCCTTGAGGAAAAGATCCGCGTGCCCGCACGCTCGGCAGATGCGCGTGCCCATCGAGAGCTCGCCCCGCGACCGAAGGGAGAGCGTGCCTCCCCCGATCGGTCCGCCGGTCTTGAGATCGTTCGCCCAGACGAAATCGCTCGCACCGCAGTTGCTGCACACGGGAGGCACGGAGGCACCTACGGCTGCATTGAGGCGGTCCGGGGGGTAAAAAGCGTTGTGTTTCCCGGCACCTCCCATAACGCAACGTCCATGTAGCGTCCACGGCGTAGGAGGAAGGATGCCGTCGAGACGCTTTGCCCGCATCTCCGTTGCGATCGACGGCTCTCCGATCGCCCACGAGGCCCTCCTCTCCGCGATCGAGCTCGCCCAGTGTTGCTCGAGCGATCTTGAGATCATCGCGGTCGCCCCGCTCCTCCCGGTCTATGTGGCGGCGGCCGAACCGTACGTCTCGGTCAACGTCGCGGAGAGCGATGTCGCGCACTACCGCGAGGTCGCGGATAGCGCGGTCAAGGAGGCCCGGGCTATGGGCCTCACGAGCGTTACCGGGGTCGTCAAGGAGGGTGTCGTCATCGATGAGATCCTCTCCTACCTCGAGAAGCATCCGACCAACCTCCTCGTGGTCGGATCGCGCGGTCTCTCAACGGCGAAGCGGATTCTCCTCGGCTCAGTCTCGAACGCTCTCGTGGCCCACGCGAGGTGTCCGGTGCTCGTCGTGAGGGGCCGGGTCACGCCGCGTGCTGCGTGACGACGACCCGCGTCGGCACGGGGAGCTTGTGCGATGCCTTGCGGAGAGCTTCCTTCGCGTCTGCGAGGTGCTCGGCCGTCGTGTAGACCGTGAGGAGCTCCGACCCGATCTCCGCCCGGACGGCGTGCCCTACCGGCTTACCGAACGCTCGCCGCATGCCGTCGGAAATGCGGTCCGCGCCCGCGCCCACGGCCATCTTGTGCTCGCGGAGGATCTGATGCGGGTAGCGTCGGACCTTCAAGTGGAACTGGTTCGGTGCCTGGCGCTCGAGGACCCGGACCGCGCTCACCCGTGCGGCCTCGAGCGCGATGTCCCGTACCTGCGCCGCCTCTTCGGTCCCCAGGGAAAGCTCGACCGGGAACCGTGCCCGTAGGTCCCCGGTATCGAACTGGGTGACCCGAAGCGCCGGGACCCCTCCCATGTACTCGCGTCGAGTGTAGACCTGGCCCTCGACCTCACGGTACATCCGCGCCGGCTTCCGCGTCATGGGGGCGGCGGAGACGAGCCTTCTGATAAAATGATTACGGAGTGAGACGGTGCGCCCCACGGCGGGCTGGGCGCAGTTCGACCGCTCTCAGGCCCGATCGTTCGAGCCACTCCACGATCGCTGGGCGGTTCGTCGGGGTCCGGGGCATCGCGAAGAAACTCTGCCCGAACATCGCCTGAGCGGCCCAGGCTCCGCGCCGTCTAAGCGACGCGAGGACACGACGAAGAGCCGGAGGAGCGAGCCCCACGGAATCGGTGAACCGCTCGCTAGCGGCAAAGAATTCGTCGGGGCTGGGGTGGTGGTATAGCTCGTCGAGCTCTGCGGCCGCCGCCGCGATCCGGTCGAGGACCCGATGGTCGGAGAGGACCCGGGGAGAGGGGATGGGTCCTCCCACCACCCCAACGAACAGCGTGGCGTTGAAGGGGCGGTGGACCACTCGGCCGAACGGTGGGATTCCCGGGCGCACTCGAAGTTCGAGCCCGCCCCCGAGGATCGCCGCGACGCCTCCGAGACCACCGCCTCCAAAGAGGTCGGCAAGGTGCGCTATAGGAACGGTCTCCGACGGAGGGCGGTCGACAAGGCTGCCGACGGCGAGCGCGGTCGCCGTCGCGCCGGCGGCGCTCGTCCCGAACCCCTGACCGATCGGGAGGGCGTGATGCAATCGCACGGTGAGTGTCCCCCTCGTGGAGGGGGTCAGCCGGCGGGCGACCTCCGTTGAGATCGAAACCGGTTCCGCTCCGTCGCTGTGTACCCGTACTCGGCGGGAAGGCCCGAGCCGGAATGAGGCATTCGCGGTGACCCCGAGCTCGAGCACGATGCCGGCGCCCCGGGAACCCCGTCCCCGGGGGTCCTTGGAGTCGCTCGCCGGGGCGAAGATCCCCGTGATGTGGCCGGGGGCAAAAGCCCGGGCGTACCGGGCGTGCGCCGCGTCCATAAGTGACTCGGCGGAACTCGAGTGACGACTACTTATAAGCGGCCACGCTCTCTCATAATTTGAACCGCCCAGACGGTCCGTTCGCAGAACCATGAGTGAACCCGAAGTGAGCCCCCCAGCGCCCCACGACGCCTTCGACCGGGTCAACTTCCTCGAGCTTAGGAACACGCAGCTCGCGGAGGCGATCAAGCGGGTCGAGAGCGAGCGGCACTACATGGAAGCGGAGATCCTCCGGCTTCAACGCGAGGTGAAGCGGCTCAAGACCGAGCTCGATCGCCTCCGGTACCCGCCGCTTATCGTGGGTAGCGTCCGGGACGTGCTCACGGACGGTCGCGTTATCGTAAAGTCGTCGACGGGGCCGGATTTCGTCGTCAACTCCGCGGAGACGGTCGAGCACGGCAAGATCACGGTCGGGAGCCGGGTGGCGCTCAACAAGCAGACCCTTGCGGTCATGGGGGTCCTCCCCGCCTCCCTCGACCCGCTCGTCACGGCGTCGGAGATCGTCGACAAGCCTTCGGTCACCTACTCGGACATCGGCGGCCTCGGGGAGCAGATCCGGGAGATCCGCGAGGCGGTCGAGTACCCGCTCCTGCGCTCCGAGCTCTACCGCAAGGTCGGCGTCGACCCTCCGAAGGGGGTCCTCCTCATCGGTTCCCCCGGAACCGGGAAGACGCTCATCGCCAAGGCGGTCGCTCACCACACCCACGCCACGTTCGTGAGGCTCGTCGGGAGCGAGCTCGTCCAGAAGTACATCGGCGAGGGGGCCCGGCTCGTGCGCGAGCTCTTTCAGCTCGCGCGGGAGAAAGCTCCCACGATCATCTTCATCGACGAGGTCGACTCGATCGGAGCGAAGCGGCTCGAGGTCGCCACGAGCGGCGACCGCGAGGTCCAGCGGACCCTCATGCAGCTGCTCGCCGAGATGGACGGCTTCGAGCCGCTCGCGAACGTGAAAATCATCGCGGCGACGAACCGCCCCGACATCCTCGATGACGCGCTCCTACGGCCCGGCCGCTTCGACCGGATCATCGAGGTCCCCGTGCCGACCTATCAGGGCCGGGCGGAGATCTTCCGGATCCACACCCGCGGCATGTCGCTCCACGAGCCGATCGACTTCGAGGCGCTGGCGAGCCGCTGCGACGGGGCCACGGGGGCCGACATTCGCGCGGTCTGCACGGAAGCCGGCATGTGGGCGATCCGTGAGGAGCGGGAAAGC
>JASHWY010000021.1 GCA_030043835.1 Thermoplasmata archaeon | reverse complement strand
AGTCGAACGCTGCCCAGATCTTCTTCGCGTGGATCTCTCCGGTCTCTGTGTCGACCGTGACGAGCGCGACGTACGCTGCGAACGAGTAGGCGGGAGCGGTCCCGGCGCGCGCCCCCTTGAACGACCCCCCCACGGGTCGCGTCGAGTAGGCGCCGCTCGCCGTAAGTGCGCCCTCGTGCTCCATCGCGCGGTGAAGCGCCTCCAAGAACGAGACCCCCTTCGTGGGGTCGTCGCGAAGCTCGATCCGCTCGAAGGCAAGCTGGAGCGCTTCGACTCGGCTCCCGAGGAGGTCGGCGGCCGCGGCGAGGAGCTTTCCTTTAAGCTCCTCCGCCGCCGCCCGGGCCGCGTTCCCCATCATGAACGTGACGCGGCTCGAGTACGATCCCAGGTCGATCGGACTCACGTCCGAGTCGACCCGCTGGACGTGCACCCGAGCGAGGTCGACGCCGAGGACCTCCGCCACGATCGCCGCTAAGAGCGTGTTCGAGCCCTGGCCGATGTCGGCCTGCATCGAGTGGACCGCGATCCCGCCGTCCATGTCCACCTTCAAGTGGACCGTCGTTTGGGGGATCTTGGGAGTGAAGTGGATCGGGCTGTTGGACCCCGAGATATAGAAGCCGCACCCCAGCCCGACGCCCTCGCCGTACGGGAGCTTCCGGAACTTTTGGTCCCAGCCGCTCGCCCGCCGCGCGGCGGCCAGGCACGCGCGGAACGAGGTCGAGGTGATCACGAACTCGTTGACGGTCTTCGAGTGGGGCGGCAGCGCATTCCGGTCGCGGAGGTCGAACGGGTCGATCCCGGACTGCTCCGCCAAGAGGTCGAGTGCGACCTCGACCGAGTAGCGGATGTTCGTGCCGCCGTGGGCGCGCATCGCCCCCGAGGGAGGCTTCGTCGTGTAGACCCGTCGTCCCTTGTACCGGAAGTTTGGCACCCGGTACGGTCCCATCGCGAGCACGCCGTTGTAGTACGTCGTGACCGTCCCGAACGAGCTCCAGGCTCCCCCGTCGATCAGCGCTTCGATGTCGTACGCCAGGATCCTCCCGTCGCGATCGACGGCGATCCGGACGTCGTTCTGCGTCGGGTGGCGGCCGTGGTTCGTGAAGAAGACGTCCTCTCGGTCGATAAGGATCTTCACGGGACGACCGGTCTCGAGCGCGAGCGCCGCGCAGACGATCTCGTGGGGGAGCGGGTCAGACTTCCCTCCGAACGCGCCCCCCACTTCCGGCTTGATGACCCTAATCCGGTGCATGGGGATCCCCAGGACCTCCGAGAGCGCGCGGTGGAGATAGTGCGGAACCTGGGTCGAGCTCCAGACGGTGAGCCGCCCGTCGGGAGTCGCCTCCGCGACGGTCGCCATGGGTTCGGTGAACGCGTGGGTCACGCCGGCGAAGGTGCCGCGGACCCGGGCGCGGAACGCGGCCTTCGCGAACGCCGCATCGACGTCCCCAAAGTGCTGGACCACCTCCTTCTGGATGTTCGATCCGTTGAGCCCCCGCGCGTGGATCGGCTCCGAGACCTTCGAGAGACCGACCCGGGGGTCGGAGTACTCGGGAAGCGGCTCCGCGTCGAGCCGGATCAACGAGAGCGCGGTCTCCGCGGTCCGCTCGTCCGACGCCGCGACCGCCGCGATGATGTCGCCGATGTACCTCGCCTTGCCGACCGCGATCGCCGTCTCGTCGTGCGTGATCGGGAGGACCCCGAACGGGGTCGGGTACCGCTCGCCCGTCAGCACCGCGAAGACCCCGGGGAGCGAGCGTGCCGCGCTCACGTCGATCGAGCGGAGCCGCGCGTGCGGCCAGGGGCTCCGTAAGAGGCGGCCCACGAGCATGCCGGGCCGCTTGATGTCGTCGGCGTACTCCGCGCGTCCGGTGACCTTGAGGGGGCCCTCGATGTACGGGATCTTGCCGCCGAGAAGGCGGTACGGCGGCGGAGTGGTCGACGCCATCAGGAGGTCTCCGCGGCGGCCGCCTCGATCGCCTCGATGATCTTGAGATACCCCGTGCAGCGGCAGAGGTTTCCGGAGATCGCACGGACGATCTCGTCCCGCGTCGGGTGCGGGTGGTCCCGTAGGAGCGCGGTCGAGGTCACGATAAAGCCCGGGGTACAGAACCCGCACTGGGTCGCCCCGTGGTCGACGAACGCTCGCTGTACGGCGGAGAGTCCCTGAGGCGGGGAGATCCCTTCGATCGTCGTCACGTCATGCCCCTCGCAGAGCGAAGCGAGCGTGAGGCAGCTCAGCGTGGGTCGTCCGTCCAGGAGCACCGTACAACATCCGCACGTGCCGAGATCGCATCCGCGTTTCGTCCCGGTGAGCGAGAGGTCCTCCCGAAGGAGGTCGAGCAGGATGCGGGAGCCTTCGCACGGCACCTCGGTCGGCTGCCCGTTGAGGCGGAACCTAAGGAGATCTCGGGACGACATCCTCCTCCGCGTGGGACGCCCGGGAATCCGGGGTGGGGCTACGCTCCAAAGGGCCGTGCAGGCTTTCGACGATCTCCGCGACGATGCTGACCGCGATCTCGGCGGGGCTCTCGGCGCCGATCTCGAGGCCGACGGGAGAACGTACCCGGGCGATCGCTTCTCTTGGGACCCCGCGCTCTCTCAATTGGGCGAACAGGTGCTCCCGCTTCGACGCGCTCGCAATGAGGCCGATCGAGTTCGGGAAGCGGTCGATCGCGTCCGCGAGCACTTGAAGATCCTTGATCGCGTCGTACCCTAGGAGGTAAAGGTGGGTGAACTCGCTCGGCTCGAAGACGTCGAAGAGACGGGCCGGGTCAACGACCTCCCGCCGATCCGCCGCCGGGAACCGGTCGGCTCCGACCCACTCGGGTCGGTCGTCCGCGACGCTGTAATCGTACTCGAGGGTGGGGAGGATGTTCGCGAGCGCCTGGGCCACGTGGCCCCCTCCCCACAGGAGGAGGTTCGGTCGGGCGGGGACGTACTCGAGCGCGATGTCGACCGACCCGCCGCAGAGACTGGGTAGTCCTCCGGCTTTCCACGCCTGAAGGTCGAAGTGGTGGAGGTCCCCCGAGCGGGTCGTAAAGACCGTCCGGGCGAGCTCCTTCACCCGCTCCTCGAGCGCGGCCCCTCCGACCGTCCCAAGGCAGCTCCCGTCCTGCTCGATGAGCATGGAGGCGCCGAGCTTTCCGGGTACCGAGCCGGTCGCCTTCACCACCGTCGCGCGAACGAACGGCTGATGGGACTCTAGGAGGCGCAACGCCTCCTTCGTTTGGCGGCGGTCCATTAGGCCTCCCCGCGTGCCCGCCACGCGGCCAGCGCCGCCTCGTAGGCTTCGGGAGAGTCGACGTTCGCTACGACGCCGGGGTCGTCGACCTCGACCCTCCGGACCTGCGGCCCGAACTCCGGGAGGAGCGAACGGATTGGCGCGTCGGGGCGAAGGTCCAAGAGGTCGCGTCGTACGGACGACCTCCAGAGGACGGGGTGGCCGCCCCGATGTCCGTAGCTCGGGATGAACCAGACGCCCACGAGATCGGTCTCCAGCACTCGCCGTAAGATCTCGACCGTCTTGGCGCTGACGAACGGATGGTCGACGGGCCAGAAGAGAATGTCCCGGTCGCCCGGAATCGCACGGAGCCCGGCCTGAGCGGACGCCGTTCGGCCCTGCCACCAGTCGCTCGCTTCGACGACCTCGACCGGAAGGTCGCGGAGGTCGTGGGCGATCGGCCCCCGATGCGGACCGGCGACGACCGTCACCGGATCGAACTCCTGGTCGAGGGCGATCTCCACGA
>JASHWY010000185.1 GCA_030043835.1 Thermoplasmata archaeon | reverse complement strand
CGTACGCCGCTCAGATGAAAGCAGTGCTGGCGCGGGAGATCGACCCCGGCCGCGTGGTCGACCTCTCCCACGACCTCCCCGCGCACTCCGTCGGCGAGGCCGCGTTCCTCTTCCGAGCGATGGCGCGGGGGTTTCCTGCGGGGTCGGTCCATGTCGCTCTCGTGGACCCAGGCGTCGGGGGACGGCGAGCCCCGATCGCGATCGAATGCCGGGAGGGCTCGTTCCTCATCGGGCCCGACAACGGGCTCCTCTTCCCGCTGGCCGAGGAGCTCGGGATGCGGAGCGCGGTTCGGCTCGAACCACGGCGCTTCACCTCCGCAATGCGCGTCGGCACGACCTTCGACGGCCGGGACGTCTTCGCCCCGGCCGCCGGCCGGCTCGCCCAAGGCTGGCCGCTCTCCCGCCTCGGCCACCGGCACCCTCCCCGACCGTTCCGACTCCCGGTCGCTCGACGGATCGGGAACGGGGGGCGCGGGGTCGTGCTCCATGTCGATCGGTTCGGGAACCTCATCACGAACGTCCCCTCCGAGTGGGTCCCGGGCCGACCGGATCGAGTCCGAGGCCGAGTCGGGCGGAGAAGGTGGGGCGATTATCCCTGGGTCTCGAGCTACGAGACCCTAGGAGCCGGCCGCGCTGGGCTGCTCGGTTCGAGCTTCGGCACGATCGAGGTCGCGGTCGGTCAGGGTCGGGCGAACGAACGCCTCCGGGCCCGTGTGGGCGACCCAGCGGCCTTCGTCTGGCCCCGACCGACGCCGGCCAAGATGACCGTAAATAGCACGGCTCCTAGACATCGGTAGTTCCCCGGTTTCGAGGGTCTCGAGCATGGCCAAACGCGATTACTACGAGGTCCTCGGCGTCCCGAAGGCCGCCTCGCCCGACGAGGTCAAGTCGGCGTACCGGCGACTCGCCCGCCAGTACCACCCGGATGTCGCCAAGGAGAACCCCAAGGTCGCCGAGGAGAAGTTCAAGGAGATCTCCGAGGCCTACGAGGTGCTCGCCGACGAGGAGAAGAGGAAGCGGTACGACCAGCTTGGGTTCCCCGGGGTCGAGACCGACTTCGGGCCGGGAGGGTTCACCTGGCAGAACTTCACCCATATGGGCGACCTCGAGGACCTCCTCGGGAGTTCGCCCCTCTTCCGCGACCTCTTCGGTGGCTTCGGCATCCCGTTCGGAGGCGGGATGCGCACCGCGCCCCGGCGGGGAAGCGATGTGGAGCTCACCATCCGCCTCCCGGTCGCCGCGGCAGTCCGCGGCGCCCGCCCGACGGTCGAGGTGCCGCGCACGACGAGCTGCCCGGACTGCCGGGGGACCGGGGCGAAGAACGGCACGGCGTACGAGACCTGTCCGGAGTGCCATGGCGAGGGTCAGGTCCGCCGGGTGCAGCGGAGCGGGTTCGGCCAGCTCCTCACGATCGGCGAGTGCCCCCGCTGCCACGGGACGGGGCGCAAGATCCTGGAGAAGTGCCCCCATTGCGGGGGAAGCGGCCAGCTCCGCTCGGTCGAGCGCATCGAGGTCTCGGTGCCGTCCGGCATCGAGGACGGGGCGGTCCTCCGGGTGCCGGGGCACGGGATGGCAGCGGCCGGAGGGGGGCGGGCCGGCGACCTCTTCGTCCAGGTCGAACTCGAGTGGCCGCAGCACCTTCGTCGCGACGGGATGCACGCGTTCACCGAGACCGCCGTCCCCCTGGCCACCGCGCTCCTCGGCGGGGAGACGCGGGTCCGCACCATCGACGGCGAAGCGCGGCTCCAGATCCCGGCGGGCACGCAGCCCGATACCCCGTTCCGGCTGCGCGGAGAGGGGTTCCCCCGGCTTGGCGGTTCCGCGCGCGGCGACCTGCTCGTGACGGTGCACGTGGAGGTGCCGCGGTCGCTCTCCGGTCGCCAGCGAGAGCTCCTCCGGGAGGCCCTCGACCCCGAGCACCGCGTGTCGGCCCCCCGACGGGAGTCGATCTTCCGGCGCCGCGCCGGCTGACGATGGAGCGCGGGCCGGAGTCGGTCGACGAGCCGTACTGGGCCGAGCGGCCGCGGTCCCGCTCCACCCCCGCGGAGCGGCGCTTCCTCTACCGTGGAGAGCTCCTCTCGTTCGAGGTCGATGCGGGCGTCTTCTCCTCGCGCGGGCTGGACCCGGGAACCGCGCTGCTCATCGAGAACCTCCGCCTCGGGCCTTCCGACCGGGTGCTCGACCTCGGATGCGGCTGGGGCGCGGTCGGCGCCGCCGCGGCCAAGGCGAGCCCGCGCGGCCACGTCATCCTGACCGAGGTGAATCGGCGGGCCGCCCGGCTCGCCCGGCAGAATCTCGCCCGCAACGGCATCGTCAACGCCGAAGTCCGTGTCGGCCCCTTTTTTGAGCCGGTGGCCGGCGAGCGGTTCGACGTGATCGCGACCAATCCCCCCTACCGGATCGGGCGGGAGCGGATCCTCCGTCTCCTCGCGGAGGCCCCCCGCCACCTCAAACCGGGGGGACGCCTCCTCCTGGTCGGCAAGGGCAGTGAGGGGATCCGCTTCTACCAGCGGTGGCTGGCGACCGAAGGTGCGCAGGACGTCACGGTG
>JASHWY010000184.1 GCA_030043835.1 Thermoplasmata archaeon | reverse complement strand
GTGAGCCCTTGTCCGCGTTCCTCCGAGAACCCATGCGTCGCTTTGACGTCTCGATGCCCCTCTTTGAGGGGATGCCGGCGTTCCCCGGCGATCCGCCGTTCGAGAGCCGCTCCCACCGCTCGATCCAAAGCGGGGATGCGTACAATGTCTCCCGGCTCGGCCTTGGTTCGCACACCGGCACGCACGTTGACCCCCCTCGACACTTTATCGCGGGGGCACCGGGAGCCGATCGCCTCGACTTGGAAGCGCTCAACGGGCCGTGCTACGTGGTCCCGGTCGATCCCTCGCGCTCGATCGTCGGAACCGCGGATCTCACCGGCATCCCACCGGACGCGACCCGAGTCCTCCTCCGGACCGCGAACTCGGCCCGCTGGGCTCGCGGCCTTACCTTCTTCTCCGATTACGTCGCCCTTCGTCTCGAGGCCGCGCAACTACTGCTTGACCGGGGTGTGCGACTCGTCGGCATCGACGCGCTCTCGATCGAGAGCGACCCGACCGGTACGTTCCCCGTGCACCATCGGGTCCTCGGCTCCGGGGCGCTCATCCTCGAGGGTCTCCTCCTCGCGAACGTTCCGCCGGGTGCGTACGAGCTCACCTGTCTTCCCCTCAAGATTCGCGATGGAGACGGCGCCCCGGCTCGTGCCGTGCTACGGGCGCCGTAGGAACCCGGCATGGCGCTCCCGCCGCCAGGTCCGGGGTCCTATCCCATCACGCTCGAGACCGCCGGCTTTTATCTCCTCGTTGCCACACTCGGAATCTTTCTCGCGATGCTGTTCGTGTTGCGGAGCTCGTACCCTCACCGGAAGCGGGGCTTCGAAGGGTACCTCCAAGCGGCCGGCGTGAGTCTCGTCTTTCTCGCGCTCTCGACGGTGCTCGTCGTCGTGCTCGTCGTGCGATTTCCCGACACGAATCGGACCGGCTTTGCGCTCTACGAAGCGGTACTGACGGGGTACTGGCTCGCGTTCGCGATACCGGTCGTGACGGTCGGAAGCGCGGTTGAGGCCCGGTCGCGTAGGGCGATTCCGTGGCTCATCCCTTCGGTGGTCGTCGCGGCCACGATGTTCTTCGCCGTGTTCGCGTACTATTACCTCACAGGGTCCTAGGGCCCCAAGCTACTCGCGCTCGTCGGGCGGCAAAAGGTCGGGGATGCCGTCCTCGATCGGATAGTCGACGTGGCAAGGCGCGCACGTGAGGGTGCCGGTCACGACCTCGGTCCCTTCGGTCTTTCGGGCGACGAGTGTGAGCTCGCCGAGACAGACCGGGCACCGAAGGATCTCGAGCAGGTCGGGCTTCACTTCCCCGCTCCTTCCACGATCCCGTAACCGATCAAGCGCCAGGCCGTGATCTTACGGGAGATCGCGACTCGGCTCCCCGGAAAGACGGTCACTGCTCGGTTGAGCGAGAGCTCGATCTCGTCGCCGCGCGCGCTCGTCACCTTACCGCTCGCGATCGTCGTCCCGACCGTAACCGCGAGCACCTCGCTCGTGCGGATCTTCTCGACCTTGATCTCGCGCTGGGCCCCGAGGACCCGGTCCAAGAGCGTCGCCTTCAAGCGGATTTTCTGACTCACGGGAGGCAGCGTCCCGGCCGTGCCGATGAGCCGCCCCGTGAGCCCGTCGCCTTTGGTGAGGGATGGGTCGAGGCTGGTCCCGACCGCGGCGAGCCCCCCCGGCCTCAGCTCGTCCCACTCCTGACCTCCGGAGACGATGGAGGTGACCGTGGTCGTGAGCGATTCCGCGTGCCCGTTGGGCACCTGGGTCGTGCCCGGTCGGATCTCGATCTCTTCCCCTACGTTCAAGCGCCCCTGAAGGAGCGAGCCGCCCAGCACGCCTCCTTTCAGGTCCTTCGGCCGGGTTCCGGGCCGATTGATGTCGAACGATCGCGCGACGTACATGAGCGGGGCCTTCTTGGGGTCCCGTTCGGGCGTCGGGACCGTCTGCTCGATCGCCTCAATGAGGGCGTCGATGTTCACTCGATGGTTCGCGCTGATCGGAACGATCGGCGCTCCCGCGATCGGGGACGACTTCAAGAACTCCACGATCTGGCGGTGATTCTCCTCGGCGGCCTCCGACGTCACGAGGTCGATCTTGTTCTGAGCGACGACGACCTTCCGGACCCCGATGATGTCGAGCGCGTAGAGGTGCTCCCGCGTCTGGGGTTGCGGGACCGGCTCGTTCGCGGCGACGAGGAGGAGGGCCCCGTCCATGATCGCCGCCCCCGAGAGCATCGTCTCCATGAGCGTCTCATGCCCTGGAGCGTCGACGAACGAGACCGCGCGCAGAAACTTAGCCTCCGTCCCGTCCGCGCACTTGGATTCCACCGAGAAGCAGCCGGGCGGCTCGATGCCGGGGCAGCGGTAGAACGCCGCGTCCGCGTAGCCGAGCTTGATCGAAATGCCTCGCTTCAGCTCCTCGGAGTGGCGGTCGGTCCACTCTCCGGTCAACGCCTGGGTTAAGGTCGTCTTCCCGTGGTCAACGTGACCGACGAGACCGATGTTGACCTCGGGCTGTCGGGGGACCTTCATGACGCGGCGAAGAGCTCCGCCAGGGGTTTCTCGCCCCTCTGCTCCACGAC
>JASHWY010000183.1 GCA_030043835.1 Thermoplasmata archaeon | reverse complement strand
GCCGGGCGTCATCTCGAACTTCATCATGATGCCCCTGATGTTCGCGAGCGGGGCGCTCTTCCCGACCGCGAACTTCCCGAGCTGGATGGCCACGATCGCCAAGTGGAACCCGGTGACCTACACCGCCCTCTTGGGACGCGGGGTCGTCGTGAGCGGCGCCTTTAGCTGGCTCTACCTCGGCTACGTCGCGATCTTCGCCGTGGTCCTGCTCCTCGCCGGCACCTTGGCGGGGCGCAAGTACATGAAGGTCGAGTGACCCGCCTCTAAGGGCCGGCGGCGGTCTCCCGTTTCCGGCCCCGTTCCACGGGAACGCAGCAGGGCGACAGACCGAGTCGGGTCCCGCGGGTCCTCTCAGCGGGCTCACTCGTAGGCGAGTTCGGAGCGCATGTAGGCGCGGACCGCGAGGAACAGGACTATAACGGTCTCGATCAGGAGGACGACGATCTGGTAGCCGTCCGTAGGGCTCAGCGCTCCCGTGTACGCGCCCCGCACCGCGTCCGCGACGTAGGTGAGCGGGTTCGCGACGAACAGGGCGTGCAGGACGAGGGGGAGGCTTGGGCTCAGCGGGTAGAAGACCGTGCTCGCGAAGTTCACGACGAAGATCAACAAGATCTGGATACTATTGTACGCCGTGTTCGACTTTACGAGCCCCGCGAGGAGTAGCATCAGCGCGCCGAAGAATATCGACCCCAGCGTGATCGCTCCGAAGATCTCGCCGAGCGAAAGGAGCCCGGTCGGGATGCTCCCGATGAGAGCGAGCGCGACCCCCAGCATGACGAGGGCACCGGCGAGGCCGAACAGCAGCGAGGTCAGCATGATCCCTAGGAGGTACTGCAACCGGGTGAACGGGCCAGAGAGCAGCTGAGCGAGCATTCCCCAGCGTCGATCGGACCAGAGCATGCTTCCGCCCACCGTGCCGGCCATGACCACTTGGAACGACATGATCCCCGGTGTGAGGAACTTGAGGTAGCCCGTTCCGGAACCGGAGGAGATGATCGAGGCGAAGCCGTACCCGAAGAAGACGAGGTACATCGCGGGCAACCCGACCAGGATGACGAGGCTCCCGGGGTCCGTGTTGACGACAATGTTCCGGTAGATGAGGCGTAAGAGGTTAGGGAGCGCCAGCGGCCTCGCCTCCGTGCCGGACCGATCGTAGGAAGACGTCCTCGAGGGTGTTCTCGCGCACGTTGACCCACTCCAGCGGCACCGCCAGCGACTGGGCGAGACCGACGATTTGCGCGAGCGCCCCCTTCGGCTCGTCGGTGAGGAGCACGGCGGTCCTTCCCTGAACGGTAAGGGTCGCGCCCGGTCCGAGGGCGTCGCGGAGCGCCGCGAAGAACCGATCGGCGACGCCGTTCCCCACGGTCAGGTCGATGGTCTTCTTCCCCCCGTACAGCCGCTTCAGGTTCTCGACCGTGTCGAGGACGAGGAATCGCCCCTCGTCGATGACCGCGACCCGGTCGCACAGGTAGTCCGCCTCCTCGAGGTTATGGGTCGTGAAGACGACGGTAAGTCCCCGACGCACCTCCGCGCGCACGGAGTCGAGCAGCGTGCGGCGCATGATCACGTCGAGGCCAACGGTCGGCTCGTCGAGGAAGAGGATCTCCATGTCGTGCATGAACTCTCGCGCGACCTGGACGCGACGCTTCTGTCCGCCCGAGATGTCGAACGCACGGCGCTTCCGAATGTCGACGAGCCCGAACTGAGTGAGCAGTCGCTCCCGCCGCTGCTGGCGCTCGGGTCGGGGGACCCCCCACAGCACTCCGTACACGTCGAGATTGCCCTGGACCGTCGTGAAATCGAACGACTCACCCTGTTGAACGACCCCGATCCGGTGGCGGATCCTCTGACCGTCCCGTGCCGGATCGAGCCCCAGAACCCGGAGGGTGCCCGAGGTCGGCTGGATGAGCGTTGTCATCGCTCGGATGAGAGTCGACTTTCCCGCGCCGTTCCGGCCGAGGAGGCCGAACACCTCGCCTCGGGCGACCGTGAAACTCACGTCGTCGAGGGCGTAGTGACGTCCGTCGTAGGAGTGTCGGATCCGCTCGGCGACGATGATGGGCTCCCCGCGCGGGGCCCCACGCTGATTCAGCATCCGCCGGATTCTTCTCCGCGAGGGGGATCGGACGACGCGCTCACGTTAGACCTTTCGTCAACCCCGGGCTCGTCGCTCCCATCGCGCGCCTTCGGCGCGACCACGAGTGGGCCGGGTTTAAAACTGACCTCACTCACGGTGAGTCACGCGGGAGAGGCTCCCGGGCTCCGGCGCCCCCGGGTCCCGCGAGTGGGCGAAGCCGGACGCAGCCTCGCGGGGAGAATCCGCTGGTTTCTGGCGACAACGTTTCCCGGATCGTTCTGTCTTTTGCGACGGGCCAGCCACGGAAGGGTGGCCCGGTCGAACGCCGTATCGGATACGTTTATATGCGCATTGATTCTCCCGCCTAGCCGAGCCCTTTAAGTGCCGAGGGGCCCCCTATCCGACGATGTGTCGGCGCAGGGTGTCGTGCCTCCTGGCGTGGAGGGGTCTTCTCCGACCGCTCCGGTCGTTGCCCCGCTTTCCCCTCCCCGACGGAACCGGTTGCTGGTCTTCCTCGGGATCGGCGCCGCCATCGTCGTCGTCCTGTTGCTCGTAGTCTTGGTCTTGCCGAGCCTTGGGAGCTCGAGCGATAGCGGGGGCCCGCAGACCTACTCCCAAGCCCGACCGGTGGCCGATCAGTCGGTCTCTGGCTACGGGAGTGGGGGCTGGGCAGCGCTCGCCGCCATCGGGTTGGATTCGGCGTCCGCGTACACGGCCCCGCTCAACTTCAGTGGCTCCGGAACGAGCAACTGCACGGTGACACCGGCCCCCGGTCTCTCGGCCAACGTGACGGTACCGGCGTACACTGGGAGCCGGGGCGCTGGGGTCGCGCCTTTCTGGGAGTTTCTTTACCGAAACGGAGCGGGTGCGGTCTCGGTCGTGCTAGTCGATGACGGCAAAGGCACGGTCGTCGCGACCATTTCGGGGACCTGCCAGACCATCTTCGGCCTTTTCCTCTCCATACCCGCAGGCGTGATCGATAGCGATGCGGCGGCTGCGGCGGTGGCGCCCTACGCCGGCGCTTTCCTTGCCGCGAACCCGAACGCGACCGCCGAGTTTGCGATCATCGGAGGATTCTCGTTCCTCGGTACCGTCGGCGCCGAGTGGTCGGTCAAGTACTCCACCTGCACCCTCGGCAAGTCCGCGGCCGGGACCGGGACCGCGTTCAATGCGACCGTCAATGCAACGACCGGCAACGTCCGATTCTACCAGACCCTCACGGGGGTTACCTGCAGCTCCTCTTCCTCTGTCGCGCTCGCGAGCTCCGATGCCTTGAACGGCCAACCCTCAGCGGTGACGCGGGCCTCCTCCTTCTCGTGACGGACCGCGGTTTTCGGGAAAGGGTCGAGGTCGGCTAGGACGACCTGGCCGCCGAGGTCGAGACACGAAGCCGCGGGACCCTCTGCGGTCGCCGGCCCTTTAGGCATCCAAGTACGAGTCGGACCTTCTTACGCCGGGTCCCACCTTGAGCGGGCCGGGATGCAGCGAGCCGCGGGCCCTCAAGGTCGTCGCCGAAAGGTCCCCGACGATGTCGCATCTCGAAACAATTCCTACGAGACGCTGCCGAGGACCCAGCACCGGAAGACGGTTCACTCCCTTCATCTTCATGAGACGGGCCGCCGCGATGAGGGAAGTATCCGGCTTCACGGATACCACGGGTTGGGACATCGCTTCCCTCACCCGGGTGTTCCGAAGTCGACGCCGACAGATCGTCAGGACGTTCTCTCCCTTCGCGGTCTCGGACTCGAGGAGGACATCCAGGAGACCCCGCGGGTGACCTACCCCGGTGGCCTCGTGAAGCACCCGAACGATGTCTTTCTCGCTGAGCACTCCGATCACCCGGTCCTTAAGGTCGACGACGGGCAGACCGGAAATGTGACACTCCCTAAGGAGACGGGCGGCTTGGTCCAAGCTCGCGTCCGGCGAGGTCGTCATCACGAGCCGCGTCATGATCTGGGCCACGGTTGGCCCGTTCGCCATCGCCTTCCCCACTCGTTCGTTTTCTTGAGCGCTTCCGGCTAGATAAGAGTCTCGTCCACCTCAGTGAACGTTTCGGCGAGCGGGGGGACCGGTGATTCCCAAGGACTCTCTCGGGCGATTCCCCCAAAGCCCCGCGGCCGAGCGCCGCCGCCTCCCACCGCTCTTCTAGCTCCGAACCCGTCCGACCCGCTCGATCTCGGCCTTGATCCGAAACGCCGCTTCGTCGGCCGTGACGGTGACGAGCTCGCGGCGTCGCCCGGGTTTTCGGACCTCGCGCAACCCCGCCACCCTCGTCGGCGAGCCTTGGAGGCCCAGGTACTGGGGATCGCCGCCCAGGGCCGCAAAGTCCAGGACCTTCACCTTCGCGCTCTGGGCAAACGCCCAACGGTCGTAGTCGATGAAACGGGGTTCGTTCGAGCCGACGACGACCGAGATCACGGCCGGGAGGACGAGTTCGACGGTTTCCTTCCCATCCTCGAGCGCCCGGGTCGCCAACACCGTGGTTCCGTCCTTCCCCGCGACGATTCGCTCTACGTAGGTGGCCTGTGACGCGTCCAACCACTCGGCGATGCTAGGAGGCACCTGGCTCGTTCCCCCGTCCGAGGACTCCTCCCCGCAGACGACCAGGTCGGCGCCTCCGATCTTCGGGAGGGCGGTCGCCAACGTATACGACGTGGCGAGAGTGTCCGCCCCGCCGAATGCCCGGTCGCTCAAGAGGATCGCCTCGTCCGCTCCGACCGCGAGGGCGACGCGGAGGTACGGTTCGAACTGGGGAGGCCCCATCGAGAGGACCGCGACCGTGCCCCCGTGGGCATCGCGGAAGGCGAGCGCGGTCTCGAGGGCGTTCATGTCCGCCGAGTTGAGGACCGACCGCGCGCCAGCACGGTCGAGCGTCTTGGTCTCGAGGTTGACCTTGACCTCCTCCGGGCGAGGGACGACCTTCATACACACGACGATCCGCATCGTCAGGCCGCCAGGGCTCGGAGAAGGGAGTCGACGACCGGGCCGAGGTCGCCCACGATACCGAGGTCCGCGTGGTCGAAGATGGGGGCCGCGGGATCCCGGTTGACGGCGATCACCGTGTTCGCGCCTTCGATGCCCACGGTGAACTGGACCGCTCCGCTCGCGCCGAACACGAGGGCCAACTCCGGATGCGTGATGACCCCGGTCTGGCCGATCATCCGGTCGCGCTCCACCCAGCCGGCATCGGTGGCGACGCGCGTCGCGCCGACCTCCCCTCCGAGGAGGTGCGCCAGCCTCTCGATCCGGGTGAAGTCCCCTCCGGTCCCCCGTCCGCCCACGACGATCACGCCCGCCCGGGTTAAGTCGACCGTCGAACCTTTCGGCTCGAACGAGATCCGGCGGGACCCGACGTCCTTCTCCGAGAGCTCGGGCACCACCTTCGTGACGTCTCCGGTCGGCGTCCCGCTCTCGGGCAACGGGAAGACCCCCGGCTTGACCGTCACCATCTGGGGCCGACGGACCGGGCAGGAGACCCCCGCCTCGATCCCCCCGCCGAATCCGGGGACCCAGCCGATGAGGTTCTGCCGATCGTCCAGCTCGAGTGCGGTGACGTGGGCGGTAAGGCCGGTACGCATCCGGATCGCCAACCGACCGGCGAGGTCCTGGCCGTTCCGCGTCGCTCCGAGGAGGAGGGTCGAGGGCTTTGACCTGCGCAGCTCCGCACTGATGGCGGTCGCGTAGGCCTTCGCGTCGTAGGTCGTAAGCAGCGGATGCGCGAGTTCGAGAACGTGGTCAGGGCCGTATCGCCGCAGCTGCGCACCGGCTCCCCCGTCGCGGCCGACCGTCAACGCCGTCAGCTCGACACCCAGCCGGTCCGCGATCTCCCGGGCCTTGCCCATGAGTTCGAGGCTCACGGGGAGGAACGAATCCCCCCGCCGCTCGGCGTACACCCAGATACCGCCCTCCCGAACGTCGATCATCGGTCAGCCCTTGGCTCCGGAGGCGACGAGCTCGGCGACGTCGGTCACGGGAATCACCTCCGATCCCCGCTCGGACTCGAAAACGCTGATGCAGTAGGGACACGCCGTGGCCAGGAGGTCCGCCCCCGTGCCCGCCGCTTCGCTCACGCGACGGGATCCCGGTCGCTCCAAGGGGTCGGTTTCCATCCACATCCGCCCGCCGCCCCCGCCGCAGCAGAGCGATTGGGCGCGATTGTTCGCCATCTCGACCAGCGTAAGGCCGGAGAGCTCCAGGAGCCGGCGGGGTGGCTCAAAGACGCCTTGGTGGCGACCGAGATAGCAGGGGTCATGGTACGTGACCGTGCGTTTCTCCACCGTGCCAACGACCTTCCCGCTGTCCACCAGCTCCTCGAGCGCTTGGGTGTAGTGGACGACCTGGGGGCCGCCGTACTTCGACTGACCGACTTTCAGGGCGTCGAAGGAGTGAGGTGAGATCGTGATCACCCGCTCGACGCCGCGCTTACGGAAGGCATCAGAGTTCCGTTGCTGGAGGTCGTCGTAGAGCCCCACGTTTCCGACCGACCTCGCGGCCTCTCCGCAGCACACCTCGTCCGTGCCCATGACCTGGAATTCCACTCCGGCGAGATTGAGGAGCTTCGCCACCGAGCGCGCGGTGCGCTGGGCCCGGGGGTCGTAGGAAGCCGTGCAGCCCACGTAGAGGAGGGTCGACCCTCGACCGGGAACCTTCACGTCCTTCATCCACGCCGCCCGGTCCTTGGGAGGCAGGTGGAACGTGTTCCCATCCGAGTAGATTCCCCAGAGGAGCGTCGGAAGACCCTTCGGAACCTCCCTCGTCCGCCACTTCTCTTGGCGCAGGTGTCGCACGAGGCCAACGATGTCCACCCCGCGGGGGCACGACGCGTTACACTCCGCGCACGTCATGCACTTCCAGATGAGCGGGTCGGTCTCGCCGAACTGTGCCCGGCGGATGAGGGCGCGCACCCTCATCGGGGTGCTGTCGGCGAGAGGACACGCCGCGGTGCACGTGCCGCACTGGAAACACCGATTGGCGTTGGTCGTGGCGGCCAGGGCCTCCCACGCTTCGTCGTCGAAGCGGATCGGGACCGAGCTCTTGGACTCCTCTACCATACCGCTCCTCTCACTTCGCCGCGACGGCCTCCACCGCCGACGACGACTTCCCTACCGCTCGAGTCGCGTTGTACCGGTCGATGACCTCCGCCATCTCACGAATCTTCCGGGCGAATTCCTTTCCCTCGGCCGCGGAGATCCACTCTAGTTGGAAGCGATCCGGAGCGATCCCCTTGCGCTCGAACATCTTGCTCCAAATGCGGAATCTCTTCTCCGTCGACGTGTTGGCGTTGATGTAGTGGCAGTCTCCCGGATGACAGCCGGTGAGCAGCACGGCCCCCGCGCCCTTTTCGAACGCGCGTTTGATGAAATCTTCCGAGACGCGACCGGAACACATCGTCCGGATGGTGCGCGGCACCGCCGGGTACTGGATCTTCTCGATCCCTGCTTGGTCGGCCCCGGCGTAGCTACACCAGTTGCACGCGAAAACGAGCACCTTGTGCTCGGGGTCCTCAGCGAGGGCGGCGTCGACTTGGGCGAGGATCTGCTCGTCCGTGAACCCCGGGCTCGTGATGGCGTCCCGGTAGCAGTCCGCCCCGCAGGTTCCGCAGCCCATGCAGGCCGCGCTGACCACTTGGACCTTCTTCTTCCCGTCTAAGACGACCGGCTCGATCGCCCGATACGGGCAGACAGGAACGCAGCGGCCGCAACCGTTGCACTTCTCAAGGTCGATCTGAACGACCAGCGGTTCCTTTTCGATCTTCTCGTGCGATAGGAGACCGCTCGCCTTGGTCGCCGCCGCCAGTCCCTGGGCGATCGACTCCCGGACATCCTTCGGCGCCTGCGCGCTACCGCAGAGGTAGATCCCTGCGCTCGCCGCCTCGACCGGGCCGAGCTTCGGGTGGCGCTCGAGAAGGAAGCCCGCGGAATCCCTCGCCACCTTGAGCATCTTCGAGACGTTCTCGTCCGCGGGCTCGATCGCGCTCATGAGGACGAGGAGGTCGGTCGGCAGCTCGACGTCCCGGCCGAGGAGCTCGTCCCGGAAAATCACACTCCCGTCGTGGAGACGGAGGACGCTCTCGGGCGTCGCGTCGGGGTATCGGAAGAAGGCGACCCCCGCTTCGGCCGCCTCGCGGTAGAGGTCCTCGGCCCCGCGGGCGAACGTGCGCATGTCCCGGAAGAGCACCCGGACTTTCTTTCCCATGCGCCGAAGGCGGAGCGCCTGACCGACCATCGCCCCACAACAGTACCGGGAGCACTCGAGCTGGCCGTTCCGAGAACCGACGCAGCTCACGAGCGTGACCCGCTCTTGGGGCACGTTGCCTTCCCGGATCATCTCGTGGAGCCGCTCGTTGGTGATGGTGAGGGGGCTCTGCGCGCTCGCGAGCGGGCCCTGGGTGACCGCCTGGGTCGAAGTCCGGCCCCCGGTCGCGAGAAGGATTGCCCCGGCGTCGATGACCTCCCCCGTGGAAAGGTGGGCCCGGAACTCCCCCACGTGGCCGTCGACCTGGACCACCTCGGAGGAGAGGTGCACCCGCACCCCGGAGTGCTCGACCTCGCGGACCATCGCGTCGAGCAGCGCCGGGGCCTCGAGCCCGTACGGGTCGACGTGCGACATGAAGCGGAGGGCTCCGCCGAGCCGCTCGCGCTTCTCGACGAGATGGACCTCGTACCCCTGCCGTGCGAGGTTCGACGCCGCGACCATCCCGGCCGGCCCCGCTCCGACCACGAGCGCAGCACGGACGACGTGCTGCTCGAAAGGGACCAGGGGCTTAAGGCGCACGGCCTTCTCGACGGCCATCCGAACCAGGTCTTGGGCCTTCACCGTGGCCTGGTCCGGTTCGTTCTTGTGGACCCACGAGTCCATGTTCCGGACGTTGGCCATCTCGAGGAGATACGGGTTGAGACCCGCGCGCAGGCAGACCCGCTTGAAGGTCCCCTCGTGGGTCTTCGGCGAGCATGCGGGGACGACGAGGCGGTTGAGTTTCAGGTCGACGATCTTCTTCGCCATGTCCGCCTGGGTGTTGGCGGCGCACGCGAAGCGGACCTCTTCAGCGTGGGCGACGTGGGGCAGCGAACCGGCATATCGCGCGACCTGAGGCACGTTCACGGTCCCGGCGATGTTGCTCCCGCAGTCGCAGACGAAGACCCCCACCCGAGCTTCGCCGTCCGCCGGGAGCGGTTCTCCCACCTCCGGCTGGGCCCAGAAGCGGTACTTCACCCGCTCGAGCGACTTCGCGGCGGCCGCGCCCCCTTCGACGACGCTGTCCGGAATGTCCTTGGGGCCGGAAGCGCTGCCGGCCACGTAGATGCCTTCCGGAGCTCCTTCCTCGGTCATGAAGCCGTCGACACCGGTCTTCACGTTCAGGACCTTCGCGAGGTCCGAGAGGGCCCGCGGGGGGCTCGCGCCCGTCGCGAGGACCACGAGGTCCGTTCCGATCTCCTTGACCTCGCCGGTGGCACTGTCGGCCACTCGAACCTTGAGCTCGTTCCCGTCGTGCCGGACGCGGGAGGGCCGCCCTCGGAGGAAGTGCACTCCCTGGTCCTTGGCGCGCTGGCAAAAGGCGTCGAACCCCTTACCGTAGCTACGAAGGTCCAGGTACGCTATCGTCACATCCTCGACGCCGTGGTCGCGGACCTGCACGGCTTCCTTGATCGAGTACATGCAGCAGAAACGGGAGCACTGCGGGATGTTCCGCACGTCGCGAGAGCCGGCGCAGAGCACGAAGACGATGCGTTTGGCGTGCCTTCCGTCCGAGGGGCAGACGATCTCCCCACCGCTCGGGCCGGCCGAGGAGAGGAGCCGCTCGAGCTCGAGCGACGTGAGAATGTCGGGGTGCGTCCCATAGCCATACTCGGGGAGCACCGCCGGGTCGACCGGTTCGAAGCCGGCGGACACGATGATGGACGAGACCTCTCGCCGGAGCTGGACGTCGAGCGGGCGGTCGAAGTTGATCGCCTTCGGCCCGCAGGCGTCGTAGCACCGCGTGCACGTCAGGAGGATGGGGTATTGGTTGACGCACTTCTCGGTGTCCAGAAAGTAGGGGCCGGGAACTGCCTGGGGGAAGGGAGTGTAGATCGCCTTCCTCGAAGCGAGGCCTTGGTCGAAGGCGTTCGGAAGGACGACCGGGCAGGCCTGCACGCACAGGTCGCACCGGGTGCACTCGTTGCTGACGAGGTTCCCTCGCTGTCGGATCGTGACCTCGTAACCCTCTCCTTTCTTCTCGAGTCCGACGACCTCGGCGTCGGTGAGGATCTCGACGTTCCCGTTCTCGGCGACCTCGCTCAGCTTCGGGGCCTCGATGCAGATGCTGCAGTCGAGGGTCGGGAAGTTCTTGTCGAGGGCCGCCATGACGCCGC
>JASHWY010000182.1 GCA_030043835.1 Thermoplasmata archaeon | reverse complement strand
TCTCGCGAGCTCGGGAACACGCCCTTCGGGATCCCGTTCACGAAGCGGTTTCCCGATGGCGAGCTTTACCTCCGGGTCGGCGGACGCCTCGAGGGCGACGACGTCGTCATCGTTCAGTCCACGCGGACGGACCAGGACCTCCTCGAGCTCTTGCTCCTCGAGGATGCCGTGCGCGAGGCCGGAGCTCGGCGGATCTTCGTCGTGGTGCCGTACTTCGGCTACGCGCGACAGGACCGACGGTTCTTTCCGGGCGAGCCGGTGAGCGCCCGAGCCCTATCTCGCCACGTGGAGCTCGATGCCGACGCGGTCATCACCGTCGACCTCCACTCCCCGCAAACGCTCGCTCACTTCACGAAGCCCGCGTTCGAGGCGAGCGGGATCCCGGCGATCGCACGTCTCCTCCGCGAGAGGCCCCTCGACCTCCTGGTGTCGCCGGACAAGGGCGGGATCGAACGAGTGCGCCGCATGGCCCAGATCCTGGACAAGCCGTGGATCGCCCTCGAGAAAAAGCGGATCGATAGCGAGCATGTGGAGCTCTCCCTTCCCTCCGACCTCGGAGTCACCATCCGTGGGAAGCACGTAGCCCTCATCGACGACGTCATCACGACCGGCGGAACGATCGTCGAGGCCGCGAAGTTGCTCTCGAAGCATGGCGTCGAAGCGATCAGTGCGGCGTGCACCCACGGTCTCTTCCTCCGCGATGCCTTCGAGCGGATCAAGGCCGTGACGGACGAGGTCTACTCGACCGACACCCTTGTCAACGCCGCCGAGAAGGCCTCGGTCGCCCCCGACATCGCCCAGATCCTTCTCCGGGAGTCTCCGGTCGTCGCGTAGGCCGATTGTGGACGACCCTCGCCCGGCGACCCAGGCTTCCGCCGACGAGCTCCTCGAGCTCGTCCAGTGGGTGCGGAAGGAACTCGTGCTTCGCGAGGAAGCCCCGTCGGGAGACTGGGTCGAGTCGTCGGCGAACGACCTCAAGGCCGGTCGCCGGCCCGGTTTCTACTATCCGCCGTCTACGGGAGGTGGGATCGCCTTCTACTCCGCGCGCGGCCGCGACGCCTTCGGACACGTTCACACCGGCCCCGGCCCGGACTCCCTCGAGAGGGGCCAGCGTCTCTCCCGGGCGCTCCTCGAGGCGCTGCCTCCATCCATCCGGTCGATCGCGGTGGGGTTCACCGGTCTTCCCGTCGAAGAGGAGAGGAACCTCCTCCAGGGTCTCGCGACCCGCCCCGGCTCGACCGTGATCGAGCGGCGGGCGATGGAGCGCGCGCTTTCCGAGGGGGACGGCCGTCCGGTGGGGGAGCCCCCCCACGCGCTGAGGTTCGTGCCCGCTCGGGACGTCACGCTCGATGCCCTCGCCGAGCTCGACGTGCAGGCGTTCGCGGGGAGCGACGACGCCCTCCTCGTCGGGAGCGACGTCGCGGACTATCGGCGCGTGATCGAGACGATCCTCGAGGGGCGGCTCGGCCTCTTCGTCGACGAGGCGTCGACTACCCTCTACCGTCCGGATCCCCCCCATCTCGTGGCCGCCCTCCTCACGACCGAACACTCCGCCCGACGCGCGGTCTTCGTCGACTTCATGGTCGACCCCGCGTTCCAACGACAGGGCATCGGCCGGTTCCTCCTGCGTTGGGGACTTCGGGCGCTCTGGGCGCTCGGCTACGCTCGCGTGCAGCTCTGGGTGAGCCTCGACAATGCGCCCGCCCTCCGCCTCTACGAAACGAACGGCTTCCGCGTCACCGCGACATCGCTGATCTACCGCTGGGAACGTCCGTCTTCCGGCCCGCAACCGCAGACCGCGCGGTAAGGGCAGTCCGAGAACATCCACCCCGGACACGGCGGGAGTCGCGCTGGGTCCTGAACCTGGACCGCCCAACGGAGTGACGCCGCCCGGCTCCGCCAGAGTCGAGCGAACGTCGTAGAGGGCTCGAAACGGAGCTCAAGGACGCGGAGCCGGTCTCGATCCTGCTCGGCGCGCTCCGAGCCGAGCACGACGCGCGCGGAGTTCGTGCCGGTCGCGACGCAGCGGAATCCGAGCTCAAGGACGTACTGAGGGAATCGGTCGAGGAGCGCTGCGAGGGAGATCGGCTCCCACGCTCGCGAGGTGCGGATCAGGTACGGAAGGCCTCGGAAGCCGACGACATCCTCGAGCGGCTCCTCGGATCGCAACGGAATGCCCGCGACCTCCCCGATCGGACCGCTCTCGACCGCCTCGGCGATCCGCCCGTAGAGGTCGACCGACGCCGAACGAGGCCCGACGGCCTCGCTCTCCTCGGAGGGCGGCGAGGTTCGATCGAAGTACGCCCGGCGAGGATAGATCAGCTCCCGGAACCGATGGAGCCCGCGATCGCTCGGTGGCGGAGGAACGGAGGCGAGGCGGTCCATGAGCCGCGCGTCGAGGTCGGGCCGCGGAACGACCTCGTCCGCCGCGTCGAGCGCACGAGAGGGAGCCTCGGGCTCCGCACCGGTGCAGTCACAGATCTGGGAGGTCTGGTAGTCGCACCCGCGGCCGAACCACGGGCACCGGGGGAGCCCGTCGGCTCGATCGGCGGTGAGCGCCGCGCGCAGGGAGTCGGCGCGCGCTTGCATCTCGGTCTCGATCGCCGGGAGGTCACGGAACTCGACCTCG
>JASHWY010000181.1 GCA_030043835.1 Thermoplasmata archaeon | reverse complement strand
AGGGGGCGTGGAACCGGAACGAGTCTGCGACCCTCGTTCCGTACTTCACTTGGGCTGCGTAGAGCAGTCCCAGGAAGGTCGTCTTTCCGCAGGCTCGGTCACCCAAAATTGCCGCCGGACACATGGTCTCTTTCTTCTCCTTTGTTCAGTTAGTTCGATGGGGGTCGAGGGTCGGGATCTCCCTCCCTACTCCGGTCGCCCGAGGGCTGCCGGCGGAATCGGGGCGAACGATCGCCCCCCATAGAACCGTGAGGGATTGGGTCGGCGGATTCGTCCGCATCGGTCGGGGTCGTCCGCTCCCCGCTCACAGGGAGTTCGAAGGCGGCGAGAGGCCCGCTCACGTCGAGCGGCGTCTCCGACCGCCGGCTCATGCGAAGGACCTCGGCCCCGAGGATTCCCAAGTTTCTCTCGGTCCGGGTCATCCGAGCGTCGAGACCGCCCAGGAGAGCACCCAGGTTCCCAGGATTTCCGAGGGGTTCGACCGAGGCGGTCCGGAGGGGTGAGATGGAGGTGTCGGAAGGGGCGATGCGTCGGAGCTCGACCACCGAAAGGGTCCGGATCACGAGCCCCCACGGGACGAGGTCGGGGGCGACCGAGGCCTGGATCTCCGCCGCCAGGCGGTCCCACTCGGGTTCCCCGTCTTCCGGCTTGATCCGCGCGAGCACCGCGGGGACAACGCCTTCGACCGCTCGCCGAACGATCGACCGAACATCCTCCTCGCTCTTAGCGAGGAGATTCTCGGCAGCCATCGCTAGGAACGCCGGTTCTGCCGGTACTTTAGCCTGCAGTTGGAGACGAACCTCCCAGCCGGACGCGTGGGACCCTTCGAGCGCGTGGACCGAGCGAACGGTGACGTCGACGGCGAGCGGGTCCAGGGAGATCTGAGCCACGCCCCGGTTCCACGGCGACACGTACGCTCCCCCGCCGACCACGATGTGGGGGCGACGGACGACGATCTCCGAGGACGGTAGCCCCGTTCCCGAGGAGGCAGGACCCGACCGAGAGCCGTAGAGCACCAAGGCTTTGTTCGGTGGAACCGCGACGAAGAGCTTCGATCGCAGGGTGACGAAGAGCGCGACGGCGCCTCCGGCCGCCGCGCTCGCCTCGGCCGCGAGCCAGATCAGGTCGTCGAGCCCCACGGGTCTCCCTGCCGTACCCCGGAAGGGGCGTGACGCGCGGCAAACGCGCTACGCTCCTGGCGCCAGTCCTCGACCCGGGCGAGGCTGGCGAAGACGTGATCAAGGGTCGAAAAATCGCGAAGAGAGTAGTCGACCAACAGGGCATGCCTTGAACGCTTGGTGTCCGGCATCGGTTCTCGTTCTCTCTCGGCCGGAGCCCGCGCAGCGAGCTTCGACGGCAAAAAATACGCATGAATAGGGATAAATACTTACCCCAAGCGCGCTCGCTCGAGGCGCTCGCGCAACGGCCGGATGAAGTATAACGTCGAGTCGAAGGACCGGGGGTTCGAACTCAGTAGGTGGCGACCCTCAGACCCGACGCCTCGGCTACGCGGGCCAGATGGCGATCCCTCGTGATGAGGGTGTGACCCCCCGATAATGCTTGACCGGCGATCATGACGTCGGGAGCACTCGGGGACCGGCCCGTTCGGAGGAATTCCTCTCGCAGTTCGGCCGCCCTTCGAGCGGACTCCTTATCGAACGGTTCGATGGGGATTCGGGAGAGCAACGATTCGAGTCGAGTTCGCTCCGGGCGGGACCTCGTAAACTCCACTCCGGAAAGGGCTTCGAACAGGGCCACCGCGCTCAGGACGGGTGAGCTCCCGTTCCGCGCCAAGTGATCGACCTGTCGAAGGGCGCTCGCGTCTCCGCGCAGAACGTCGATGAGCGCGTTAGTGTCGAGGGCGACGCCCATGGTTCGTGGTCCAGGCCCTGAGCCGAATCCTCTCCGCCGGTGCCTCGGCGGCTCTCATCCGCCGGATGGCGTGCCTCACCCTCTCCGCATCAACCGACGTGAGGAATCCTGCGAGGACACGGAAGGAAGGTCGCGAGTCCGCGAGGATGCGGTGGATGGTCTTCGAGAATCTCTCTCCGGGTGCCTTGGCCGATCGAAGGCGCTCGTAGGCGGACGCTTCTAACGAGACCGTTCTACTCGGCATAAGTCTACACATCTACATATGGCTATAAGTAGACTATGCCGACGGCGGCTTTGTAAACAGATCAGCTGAAATCGCCTGTCTCTTTACAAATTCTCCGGTGGGTTTAGCTATATATAGTTACTAACCGTTCTGTCGGAGGAATGAAGCTCGAATCGGCCTTCGTCAACGACGCAGGCAAGCATCCTCTCCCGGCTCGAATGACGATTCCTTTGTCGAAGCCGACGGGCCGTCCGCGTCTCGAGTACCGCCTGCGGGTCGAGTCGGAGGACGACGCCCGGCTGGTCCGGCGTCGGGGCCAACCGCTCTTCGCCTTGACCGCGAAAGAAGTCACTAAGCTCGGCTATCCGATTCGGTTTCCATCCCGTCTCGTTGTCGCTCGCTCGATTCTTCCGCTCGTCGAGTCGAGTCTCGGGACGATCCCCTTCGCGTCCGACGAGGCGGCCCGGTCGCCTCGTCCCGAGGATATCGCAATTGCGATGCTCCGGTTCGATATGGTCGGTGCGCGAGCACTCGTCGACCGGAATCCGGACTGGGACGCGATGTATCTTACCCGGAGAATCTGGGAGGAGAACCTGGTATCGAGAGCGACGTTCGTCCGACTCTTCGAGCGACTCCCCTATTTGCCGAGAGAAGGCGAAACGATCTCCAAGGCGGCGCTCGATCGGAAGCTTAGGAAGAATCCAGCGGAGGGCGATCGCTGATGGAGAGCAAGGAAGTCGAGGAGGTCGCCGAGTGGTTGCGGGCCGTTATCGGCGTCCCGTTCGTCGTCGTCGGGGGTTCCGCGATCGAGCGATCCGTCCTGGTAGGGACGAAGGACATGGACGTCCTTGTCCGGACCTCGGATTGGGAAACAATCGACCGAGCCATAGGACGACGGAAGGAGGCGACCCCCCTCGAGCCAACGAGCGGGACGATTCGAGGAACGGTCTTGGCAATCGGTGACTCGAAGATCGACCTCGAGTTCATCTCCGGCAAGCCGTTCTCCGGATCTTCTCGTCCCGA